>CAZJYO010000051.1:0-12931 GCA_964550275.1 uncultured Chitinophagales bacterium | reverse complement strand
TTTCCCCCAGTAGAAACCACAGGTTGGCTATGGGATTTTGTGTGGAGTCACAATTGGAGCATTGCATTGAGCGTTTGAGGAGGCGAGGGAGGAAGATGATACTCCAGTCTAACTTCACCCATTCAGGGGAGATGTCAGCTCAAACACCTACTCGTGACGGGGATCGAACTCACCCTCGATCCCTCTCTTGAAAAGAGAGGGAAGGTTTTTGCTTCCATGATCCTAACCCCCTCTCCTCAAGAAGAGTAGTTGGGGAAACAATTAGGGCTCTGACTATTTCTTGAATATACCCTGCCGAAGACCCCGCAAAAAACTCGTCCCTCCGTTAAGAATGAGAGAGCCCGGTTGATTCACCTTCACCCAGTAACTTCTCATCGGCTCAATGTGTGTCGCCTCGGTGTAAACCCCGCCGGAAAAGGCAAAAAAGTCGGAGACGATAATGCCGGGTGGATCGGAAAGAACACTGTCCACATTGACGGCACTGGAAACAGAGCCGATCAGATTCCAGCCGTTGCTGACCTCAAGCGTATCTTGTTGAATTGGCTCACCTCCAAGCACGACAACTGCCGAGTCAGGAAACTTGAGCCAGTAACCCTCTCCTTTTTCCAGAGTGTCGCGCACAACATATCCTGTTGACGAATACGCAAACGCGTCGGAAGTGGCCGCCGGGAAAACCGATTCGGTTGTCCTGTCTGACGGCACAACACCAAGAGAAACAAGATTCCACCCCTGGTTAGTCTGCAGAACAGATATGCCCGGAGCCGTGATGCCGAAATTGCTGTTGGGGAAATGATCATTGTCGATAATGGGATGCTGGTAGAATCCTCCCGGAGGCGTTGAGGCCGCGAAGTCGCTGCCTGTATCCACGATTGCATTGTATGTACCAAGCCCAAGCAGAGTGAATTCGTAGTTACCATCTGCGTCGGTCAACGTGGAATCCACGCGCGAGCCGGTGAGCCGCACCTTCCAACCTTGCAGCGGAATCTCACCCGAGTCTTGCGCACCGTTGCCATTCACATCGAGGAACACGCGCCCGGCGATCGATCCCGGGTACGGCAGTTTCCAGACTCCATCTCCCCATACACTCAACACGGTCGCGGTGTCCGTTACAAACACCGCGTGATTCGTCATTGTGCTGAAGCCCCGCCACGTACGATCCCATGTTGCCCCGGCGTCACGCGAAATGTAGATGCCGCCGGTCGTTCCGAACGCCGGACCCCACGTTCCAAACGCAACGTAGTTTGGATCTTCCGTGGAAACAGCAACGCCCCAGGTTTGCAGACCGTTAAACTGGGACACCATGTTCCATGTTTCGCCAAAGTCCGTGCTCTTGAGGAGTCCGCCGCCCGCTCCCCAACGGGTGGCATACGCAACAGCGGGATTCTGAGCGTTCATCGCAAGCGCGGGGATTTCCCCAAAGGTCTGATGCGTGCGCCGCCATGTGGATCCGTAATCCGTGGATTTCCAGATGCCGGTGGCGTTATCCGCCGCGTACAGGATGTTGTTGCTGTCCGGACGAATCAGCGCATCCTCCCAGCCGTTGTTCGCCGAACCGAATGACGCCGAGCTTCCCACACTATCCCACGTGCTTCCAAAATCCGTACTGCGATACATGATGTTGTTGCCCATCGTATAGACGACGTCGTCATCGAGAGACGCCTCATATGCAAGCGGATGTCCGAAGTAGTAAAAATTCGTTGCCAGTGTCGTCGTCCACGTTGCGCCGCTGTTGGTGGATTTGGCAACGCGATCGCCGCCGTCTCCTTCCTGCGCGATGAGCATCATGGTGGAGTCATGCGCGTTGATTTCAATGGCCTTCACAGCCCCGTAACCGTTGCCCGCGGAATGTGCCGTCCAGGTTTTGCCTTTGTTCCGGCTGACGTACAACACGAGACTCCCGTTCGAGCTGAAGATCGTGTTCGGGTTCAGCGGATTGACACAGAAGGGATCGTTGAGACCGGAAAACCCGACTTTCCGCGTCCACGTCCAGTTCCATGTCTGCGCTGATGACCCGGCTGCCATGAACAGCATGAACGCAAGCAACAATGCACTACGCGGGTTCATCGGATGAGAACAAGTTTCTTTGTGAATGAAGAATTTCCGGCAACGAGCCGATACAAATACATGCCGCTGGCGAGATTTGATGATGAAAGAGACGCCGTGTGCAGGCCTGCGTCCCGTGAGCCGGACACAAGAGTTTCTACAAGACGGCCGCCAACGTCGTACACATTCAATGTAACAGATGACGATGTGGAAAGCCAGAATTCAATCGTCGTGGCGTTATTAAAGGGATTGGGAAAATTCTGTGCGAGAATGATTCTCACCGGGATCTCGAAAGGTTTGACCTTGCCGAGAATGGGAGAGCCCTCCTGAACGGAGACGGTTGTTGTTGTCATGAGATCAGGAGCGCCGAGTTCTTCCCACGCCGCGTGGACGCGTTCGCCCCAGTTGTTCCAGTCATAGGGATTGCCCGTATTTTCCTCGCGCAGATATTCCACAAACTCGCGTGACGCAAGTTCAAACCACAGAGATGCCTCCACCTGAACAACATCACCGGGGAGCATGTAGCGTGTTACATCCCAGTAGGCGCCTTCGTCGTAGTGGTAGCCGACCGGCTGGGCGCGGTACTCACGAAAACCGGGTTCAGAGAAACCCCGCGGCGGAATGCGATTATCAAAATACGTGCTGTCGCTGAACGCTGAAAGAAACGTCGGAGCAATTGGAATGCTTACAGAAGCCGCGGTTGCCGCGGTTGGACCCAGTTTCGCTTCATACATCTTTATCTGATCATCAGCGAGAAGTGTACGCGATGCTTCATCGTACCGCCCGGATTCAAATACGGTTGCACCTTCACCGTTCTTGCCGATAAGGGAGATCCACATCCGGCGCCCTTCGGCAAATCCCGTCGGAAGTTTATGCCCCGTAAGATTTGTCACACGAACGAGAGCGACCGTTGAGCCGCCTTCCCTCCCTGCTGCGACTTCCAACACGGCCGCGCGGCGGTGCATTTCTTCGGAACGCATTTTGCCTTCACGCAAAGCCGCTGTATCCACACCCGGCCAGAAATCATGAAGGATCTGCGGGACGAAGGTGTTCACGCCGCTGAAATCGTGACTACCCACATCGAGGCGGAGTCTGCCGCCCGGAACCGCTGTGTAACCTTCGCGGCGCGGCATGTGACAGGACTGACACGAACCCGCTTCGCCCTGCGTCGCGAACCAACTGTTTTTCCATTCGCTGTACGTGCGTTCAAGCGCCGGCTGGGTATGCGGCGGCGTCATGGTTGGAGACGAAGCGAAATACGGATTGCTCACATCATGACAGATGCCGCACAACTCGGATGACTTGAGAAACGGTTCTTGAAATGTCGGATGGCCTGCCGGGGTTGCGGGTCTTGGTCCGCGCCTTGGCAAACCGGATGATGTTACGGCGTACATGCCGTTGCCGTAGCCCGGAACCGTGCCGGAAACATTCACGCCGGAATCCGGCGCGAGTGGATTGACCATCCTGTGGCAGAAATCGCATTGGACGCCGTCGAGATCCGTGGCGGTGAAGTTTTGCGTGCTCAGTTCATGAGAACGGCCTGCAAGCCACGCCGTTGGCGCGTGACAGCGCAAGCAATACTCGGGCGTATCCATGCCGAGCGGCTGGGTGTGTTTTTGCGTGACGGAAAGAAGCGCGTTGAACAGAGGATCACGCGGCGCGTGCGCCTTGGTACTGCCCGACCATTGACGGACAATATCCGCATGGCATGAAGCGCAGTTTTGAAAACTTTCGACGGGTGAAACGTGGCCGGGCTGGGTGCCGGGGAGGAAGATGGAGGTGAGTGTTCCTGTTGACAACGCTCCGACAAAGATCAAGAGACCAATCAACACGAGGCCGGTAATCCAAAAAGGCGCTCTCACATGAACAGGAACTCCCTGGCCGTCACGAACCATTTCGTGACGGAATTTTGCGGAAAAGGGTTTCGTTTGACTCCGGTCGGATTTCGGTCACCAACTGGTTGGTGACCGCCTCGGCCAAGAATCACTTCATCAACACAAACTTCCGCGCTTCAGTAAGCAGATCGCCTTCCTCTTCGCCTTCAGCACGGAGTTGGTAGAAATACACGCCGGAGGCAAGTCCGTCTGCGTGGAATTCCACCATCTGGAGTCCCTCCTCGAACTGTTCGCCGGAAACAAGCGTGGCGATCTCTTGTCCCAGAACAGAATAAACCTTCAACGTCACGCGTGATGGCTCACGCAAACGGAAACTGAGCGTTGTGGAGGGGTTGAACGGGTTGGGATAGTTCTGATACAATCGCGCAAGAGCCGGAGTACCATCGGCTTCTTCAAATTCTTCAGCTCCAAAGTCTTCGTCATCCTCTGTTTCACCCGCGTGCGAAGTCCGGATTGTCCGCAGTTCCGGGCCAAGTCCGGGCTTCAGGAATGAAACATTTCCGAGATCAACCGCGCCATCGGCGATCAGTTCCTGGTCTGCCTCAAAGCTCAGCGTATCCAGAGCGCCAAGGAATGCCCTGTTGATGATGTAGATCGCGCGGTACACACTGTCGTAGTCCACTTGCGTTCTTCCCTGCCAGTAGGTCAGCATGGAATCCGCTTTTGATGAAATCTCAAGCAACGAGAGGTTGTGGCAGAGGTTTCCTTCCATGTCAAACACCAGCTCGCCAAGCCCGACAGGTGTTTTCCCCATCTGGCTCGCGGCGATATTCATCTTCAATGCAACGAGCTCGGCGAAGAGCGCATTGTTGTGTTTGCGCGGATACAATCGCGTTTGCTGGCGCACGAGCGGCTTGCGGTTCGGTTCGCCCGGAACGCCGGTCGCGTCAAAGCCGCGCGGAATGGCGGTGTGTCTGCCGGTGTTGTCTTCAAGGGTCTTCTGGATATAGGAATAGTTCGAGCCGTAGTTCTTGGAGAAGTTCCACCTGCTCAACCGCACCCAGCACCGCGCATTTGCAGAATCGCGGATGACCTTCCACTTCGTCGGGCTTTGCTGGTACATGTGTGAAATGCCAACGACCATTCCTCCCGCCGCGTCGCCCTCCGATGTGCCGGGCTGGAATCCTCCCTGTGACACGATTTCCGAAACCAGGTTGGACCAGTTCGGGTACTGGCCGCGGTTTCTCTTCGCGGGTTTAAACACCTTGCCCGTTGATGGATCTTTCTTGATGATGGAATCGGGTGAGACGGTGAGATATTTTCCGAAACCCTCTGTTGTTCCGGTGCCCATCACGGGAATGGAATCAGGAGACCCGGTGGTATTGCTTGCAAACACAATGGAGGCCTCGCGCAAGCCGGTGCTCACGGGCGAGAACGTCACATAGAATTTGCGGGAAGCAGAAACAGGAATTGCCGCGACATTCGGCGTCACCGTAAAGCGCGTGCTCGTGGAAGTAACGGAGGTCAACGAGAGTGTGGCCGTCCCGGTGTTGGTAATGACGATACTATCTGTTTTTGATGCGCCGATGATCACTGTCGCGAAATCCACGGAGGATGCATTCGGCGAGAAGAACGGCGCCGGCGGTTGTCCACCGGTTGACGTGTGGAGAATCGTGCCGCCGAAGCCGACGATGGTACCATTGTTGCCGTCGGCAAAATCCACGGAAGCGAGGTAATTATTCGTGGGCGACTCCTGGAACGACCAGTTCGCGCCCCCGTTTTCCGTTCTGAGAATCGTTCCTGCATATCCTGCCGCGGAACCGATCAAGGGGGAAGCGAAAACTACTGAATTCAATGTGTTGCCGGTCCCCGAGGCCTGAGGTATCCAGTTTGTGCCTCCGTCAACCGTGCTCATGATCAATCCACCGGCGCCCACCACTGTTCCGTTCAACGCATCACGGAAATAAACACCGTAAAGATTCTGCACAGTCCCGCTGGGGACATCAATCCACAATGACCCGTCATCGGTCCGGAGAATTACGCCGCCGCTTCCCACCGCAATAGCAGTGTTCGCGTCCACCATGTGTACGGCGTTGAGTGCCTGTGTTGTGCCGCTGAATTGCGGCGTCCATGTTGCTCCGCCATCGGGGGTTCTCAGGATCAGACCGCCCACACCCACCGCCGTTGCAACAGATGCATCCGCAAGAGAAATGCCCAACAGCTGTGAAACCGTGCCGCTCGATTGTGATGTCCAGCTTGTTCCGCCGTTGTTTGTCCGCAGAATGGTTCCATTGCTCCCGACCGCGTTTCCGTTTGTGGCGTTCACCATGGAAACACCCCAGAGCGTCCGGGTTGTGCCGCTATTCTGTGTGAACCACGAGGTACCGCTGTTGGTCGTGCGAAGGACTGTTCCTGCATCCCCCACCGCAATACCATTCGTTACTGTGGGAAAGCTGACGCCAAACAACGAATTGCTCGTTCCGCTGGATTGCGCGAACCAATTCGAGCCGCCGTTCGGCGTGTACATGATCGTACCATTGCTGCCAACGGCGTAACCGTCGTTCTCATTTGCAAAATCAGCCCCGCGCATGAAGCTTGTCGTCCCGCTCGAACGCGACGTCCATGTTTGTCCGCCATCATCCGTATGATAGTTTGTTCCGGGAAGTCCGACGGCCATGCCACGCAGTGAATCCGTAAAGGTTACTCCAAGAAGAGGAAGCAGGGTACCGGCATTTACCGGCGTCCACGTGGCTCCGGAATTGGTCGTGCGAACAACTGTCCCGCCAAATCCCACTGCGACGCCATGCCGTGGCGTAACAAAATATACTGCAAACAAATCCTGACTTGTTCCGCTCGATTGTTCGTACCAGTCCGCTCCGCCATTGCTCGTGTGCAGAATTCTCCCGTTTGTACCGACCGCCGTGCCGCATGTCGGATCACAGAACGAAACACTGTACAATCCGGGAACATCCGGCGTGTTCACCTGCGACCATGTGCCGCCCGCGTCGGTCGTGCGAAGAATCGTGCCAAGCCCTTCAACAATCGTTCCGTTGTTGCCATCCGTGAACTTGACGCTTCTGAGAATTCCGGTCGTGCCGCTGTTTTGCTGAGTCCATGTGAATCCGCCGTCATCCGTTCGAAGGACGGTCCCGTTCATTCCCACCACGGTTCCGTTTTGATAATCGCTGAAGGATACGCTGAGCAGATTCTCATTGGTTCCACTACGTTGTGGAACCCATGTCTGGCCGCCATCCAGCGTGGTGAGAATTGTCCCTGCATCACCGACGGTAATCGCCGTGCTGGGGTCAATCACTTCTATACCATTAAGATTGTTGCCCTGCGGGAGGGGGTTTTGCCAGTTCCAACCATCGTCTGACAATGCGGGAACGGTCAGAACAGCAAGCGCGAGAATACAACGTGGTAGAATTTTGGCGATCACAGGTACCTCAAGAGTGTGCAAGTGGATGGTTTGGACGTGCGAGCCGGTACGCCACAATAACGCTTTCTTTTACTTCAGGAGCAAGAGTTTCCGTGTGGATTGATAGCCCCCGGCCTCAATCTTGTAGAAATAGACGCCGGTTCCAAGAGAAGTGCCGTCAACCGTCGCAAAATGGGTTCCCGCGGGCTTGATTCCCCGTGCCAGAATTGCCACTTCCCTGCCCAAAATATCATAGAGCTTGAGAGAAACCTCGGAAGCCACCGGCAGATCAAACTGGATTGTTGTCGTCGGGTTGAAGGGATTGGGATAGTTCTGGCCGAGGGCGAATTCCAACGGCAATTCGGCAGCAGTGTCCAACCTGAGCGAAACAGGCATCTCGCGCGAAATCCGGACGGGGGTTCCTTCCTGAAGCGGGGTTTCCGATCCGGAGAAAGCCAGGGTGGCGCGCGGTGATGATGTGCGTGAAACAACGTTGATCGTGACAGGCCATTCCGCTGAAAGAATGCGCAAAGGAAGTTCTGCAGACGCGCCTTCTTCCACTGTTTCAAGAAGGCGTTGCGAAGCAAACCGGACATCGAAGATGCCCATTGGCGGCGTTGGCGGGAGAGTGAAATACTCACGTACTGCCTTTGCTTCACGATCACTCCCGAAGTACAGCACCTGCCTGTTTCCGGCCGCGTCCTCAATGTGAATCTCATTCATGCGATCAAGAAGTTGCAGGGGATTTTGCTTCGCCATGAACGCGGGGGCGGCGCCTTCCGTTGAGAGAACAAGTTTTCCCTGTGATGCGGTCTTCACCCAATATGCTTTTCCGGGTTCAATACTGTCGCTGGGCGCGTATCCGGCAGCATACGTGTAATACACCGACCGGATGATGCTATCGGGGACCTGGACAATTGCCGAGACTGCCGTTGTTCCCGTAATCGAACCGACAAGGTTCCAACCCGAAAGCACTGCAATGGAGTCAACAGGCCTCAGGCCTCCCGTGATCGGCACCGTGCCCGAGCCGGGGAATTTCAACCAGTATCCCGAGCCGTTGGTGACCGTGTCCCGCAAAACATAACCGCCCAATGGATCGAACGCGTAGGCCGACGACGTCGCAGTAGGAAACACGTGGTTTGTTTGTCCGTCTTCAATGGTGAGTGGTATCGAAATCGTGTTCCAGTTTTGATTCACCTGGATGTTCACGGTTTGCGGAACAAACACTGTGAACGACCACGGCGCCGTGTATGCACTTGATCCATACGCGTTCTTTGCCTTCACGCGCCAGAAGTATTTCGTTCCGTACGTGAGTCCGCCGACGGATCTGAACGTCGCGGTGAAATTGGAATCATCAAAAACCGTGGTGGCAAACAGGCTGTCCGTGCTGACTTGCACGCGGAAACTGTTGAATCCGCCGACGGGGTTCCACGAAAGTACAGTCGTAGGCGGAAGATGCAAGGCGCCATTTGAGGGCGAGCTTAACGATGGCATTGCGGGCGGGGCCTGAACCACAAGGAAACCGGAGATATTGGTGGAGCCGTTCCAGAATCCGCCGCCTGAAGAGCTGTATCCCCCGTAGAGATACGGGCCGCCGGTGTATTGGAAACGCGTTGCGTAGTAGTACACTCCGCCGCCAAGCGTGGAGCCGATCTCTGCCGTGTACTCGTCTGACTGACCCGCATCAACATTGAAGGTCGCGGGAACCCATGTTGTCCACGTTGCGGGATTTGTACTCGCCGGATTGTATCCTATCCACGCGAGCAGACCGGAACCGGGCCCGGTCGAATCCGTGACGCCCAGCGCGAATGCCCTTCCGAACACGCTGAACGATCCACCTCCATTGATCACGCCGTTTGCCGGGAATTGCAAATTCGCCTGGGTGATCTGTTTGTTGCCGAAGAATCCGTAGTAACGCAAGGACGTCGGTGAGCCGGTCCACGCTGTAGTGTTCTGATCGTCGGGACAAGCATCATACGTCGCATGGGAATTCAGATGACCCGTAAGGTAGAACTGAACTTGCATTGAAGGCGGATTGCCGAGCGCACTTTTTAACACGCGGGCTTCGACCCAGCCCTCTTCGAGTGAATCGGAGGGAATTCCCTCTCCGAATTCAGTTGATGCAAGCGGGTTCCCGACACCTGTCCATGACGAGCCGTTCCACGTGTGCAATTCGGCATACGACTGGAAGTGGCCGCGCAAAACGAAATCAGGTTTGTTCGGATGAATGTAACTGATATTGCGCCCCCAACTGTCGCTGGTTCCACCTCCACTTTTCGTGTTGATAGCAAACACCCAGTTCATTCCCTGCCGGGCGCGGACCGAAGCCCCGAAGTACACGTAGTTGTTGTCCTGAACAACATAGACTTCCTTCGCCTCCGCACCATCCCATCCTGCAAGAGTATCAGCAACAATGAGAGCGGCGTTCCACACGCCTGTTCCTTCGTACACGCCATCCATGACGGGACGCGAGCGCACGGTGACATTGAACGTGTCCGATGTGCTTCCTCCCCACACATCAGCCACGTGGACAATCACGGATGAAGTGGCCGTATCTGAAGCTCCCGGCGTTCCGGTGAGCAATCCCTCCGGAGTAATACTTAACCATAATGGTTGACCTGAGAGCGAATACAACAGGGAATCACCATCAAGATCGCCCGCGGTCACTTGATACGAAAACGGCGTGATCGTGAACGCGGCCTGATCGTCGACGAAATTCACATACGGGTGATGGTTGACGTGTTCGGATGTATCGGGAACATAGACGGCAATGCCGCGTGGAGGCGCATAGAGTTCAACCCGGCCGTCTCCTGCGGCTTGCTTATCGATGGCAACGCCCATGTAATCGCGAAATACCTGGTTCGGGTGGCTGGAATTCACCCAGACACCGCGCCACTCCGTGGGATGATCATTCATCACGAGGAATGTCTGCGGTCTCCCGTTGCCGCCGTTTCTTCGCGCAACATAAATATCGCGCGCCTGTTCTTCCTGGGTTGCCGCCGAGCCGACGTAGTACGGAGCGAGTCCGTCTCTCTTCGTGGTTGACCCGTAAAGGAATTTTTCGCGAATCCAGATCAACCGGTCAATCGTGTTCGCAAGTCCATACACAAAATAATCCCTGAAGAAGACACAGGGCCGGCCTTCGGAGAAAATGATGTAGCCGTAGGCCATGTCTTTGTCCGTGAGTATCGGCGCGTGTCCGTTATCGGTGGAACCATCCCAGCCGGTGCGGTCCAGATCATGGTTCTCAACAAACGTCGCCACGTCATAGCCGGAAATTCCCGCGTTCACGAGGCCGGCGCCATCCAGATATGTCATATCGTATGTGCCGCCCGTGTTATTGCACATATCCTTCAGCGAGAAGCGAAGCGGAAAATCAAACATGGAGATGTCGCCGCCGAATTGGTTGGACCAGTACAGCCAGTTGGAAATCTCGCTTGTCGAACCGTAGTACTCGGCAACCGCGTAGCCGCCGACCGCCTGCTGCCACGGGCCGACGAACAACGGATCGATGTGCTTTACCGCATCGATTCTCCAGCCGTCGAACTTGAGGACGTTCTTCATGTACTGTCCCCACGCGATCATGCTATCCTGCACGTAGGGCTGATTGTGAGCGGGGACTTCACCGAACTTGAAGATTTGATCGTACGGACCGTGATACGGCGGGTTAACGTCGCACGTGAGTTGGTTGGGATAGAAATGTGATGCGTTTTTGGGAAAGCGTCCCGAACCGTTGGGATACGTAAAGAGGACGTACGCAGAATCCTGGTAACTCGGGAAGGGTTCGCAGTCAACCGGAACGAGGTCGCCGCCGTTCATGTGACCCATCACCGCATCGGCAAACACCTCGACGCCGACGTTGTGAAATGCGTTAATCGCGTTTATGAGTTCCTGTCTGCTGCCGAACCGCGTCTCGACGGAACCCTTCTGGTTGTACTCGCCGAAGTCAAAGTGGTCGAATGGATCATAGCCCATCGAGAAGCCGCCACCCTGCCCCTTGACCGGAGAAGGAAACCAGACTGCGCCAAAGCCCGCCGACCCGATGCGCGGCGCCAGCGAGGCGAGCGAATCCCACCAGATGCCGCCGGGATTGGAGTTCCAGTAAAAACCCTGCATGAAGACGTCGGACTTCGGCGTGTTCGAAGGAATTTCTTGTGCAGGCACAGGAATAACCGAAGCAACCGCCACGAGACCGGCAAACAGAAACATTCCTGCACGCCAATGTCTCACTTCAACAGCACCATCTTGTTCGTCTGTACATCAACCACGTCGCCATACTCCAAGTCTTCCACAATCACTCGGTAGAAATAGACACCTGAAGCGAGATTCTCCGCAAAGAAGTCAACGGTGTTGTATCCTTCCTCCATTTCTTCCTTGTGCGTCAGCGTTCCCACTTCACGGCCCAACATATCGTACACGCCGACCGTGACCACACCTGCCTCCTTCAACCGGAAACCGATGGTCGTCATCGGGTTGAAGGGGTTCGGATAATTCTGGTACAACTTCACGGCAACAGGAACCTCGCCGTCTTCAAATTCATCATCCTCGAAATCATCTTCTTCTCTCTCATCCGCATCCGATGTTGTCGGCATCAACCTTCGCGCAGGCACCGATGCCGGACGGATGAACGGGACCGCAGAAATATCCACGGCGCCATTCAAGAAGAGCTGGCCGCCGGAGTTGAACCTCAGTGTATCCAACGCTCCGGCAAATGCGCGGTTGATGTCATAGATGGCCTCATACAGGTCATCGTACTCGGTTTGATCGCGTCCGACCCAGAACGTCATCGCGGTATCCGCTTTTGCCGCAATCTCGACGATCGTCAACTCGTCATACAGGTTATCATCCCTGTCGAAAATCAACTCGCCGAAGCCGAGCGGCGTTTTGTTCAACTGGCTTGCTCCGATACTGAACTTGAGCGCGACAAGTTCCGCGAACAACTCGTTGCTATGCTTCTTGGGCGGAAGCTTGGTGTATTGACCATGCAACGGACGTCTGCGCGGATCGCTCAGTACGCCGGAAGAATCCAACCCGCCTGCCTCGCCGGTATGCTTTCCTGTTCTATCCTCAAGGGTTTTCTGGAGGTAGTTCCACGACACCCCGATATTCCTGATAAAATTCCATTTGCTCACACGCACCCAAGGATAGAGCGCTGCGTACTCTCTGATGGGACGCCACACGTTGGGAGCAATTTGCGCCATGAAGGAAATGCCAACACGCATACCGCCGCCTTCGTCGCTCCCGGAACTCCCCGGCTGGAACGCACCCTGCAAAATACTTTCCTGCATCAGGTTTGCCCAGTTGGGCATGAGATTCCGTCCGCGGCGAACCGGCTTGAGCAACCGGCCTTGCTGCTTTGTGATGAGACTTTCCGGCGGAAGCGTCAGGAAGACCGTGTTTGGTTCAAATGAAACGTCAATTGTGTGATTCGCGGTAATGTTTGTAAATGTGTAGCTGATGACGTCGCCCACCGACCCTGCATCAACCAAAACGTCTGCAACCTGGAATCCCGGATTGGGATTCATAAGAAAAGTTTTGTTTGACCCGTGAGCAACCGTGATAACACCATCAGGATCAATGGCGCCATCAGCACCGGCCGTCGCGGTAATGGTGTAGTATGTCTGGATAACAACAA
>CAZJYO010000050.1:0-12997 GCA_964550275.1 uncultured Chitinophagales bacterium | reverse complement strand
AGGGTCGGAATGAGAACTACGGAACGAAATGCCTTGCAGACTATGAAAACAATCTGCGGCAGAGAAGAATGCAGGAGAAGCTGCAGAGCTTGATGCTTGCCTCCGTGCATGTTACACCCGGAGAAGTCATGAGCAGGTTTGCTGATCAGAACCAGCGAATTGAAGCGGCGTACGCATTGTTTGATCCCAACGTCCTCGTCAAGGATGCAGATGTCGCAGTAACAGATGACGACATCCGTGACTACTACAACAAGAATTTGGAACAATACAAGGTTCCGGCGTCACGCGTCTTGAAGTACGTTCAGTTTACCGAGTCAGCGTCATCTGCGGACTCGGCAGGGCGGAAGAGCGACATAGAAGACTTGGTGGAGAAAGCGCGCGGCGGCGCTGACTTTATCGAGCTCGCATCGATGTATTCTTCAACTCCGGATAGCGGGTCATTCTACAAGCACGGTGAACTTGGCGGCGATTACGAAACCGCGGTTTTTTCCGGCAAAGTTGGCGATGTTGTAGGCCCGATTCTTGACGCACAGGGTTACCGGGCCGCCAAAATCCTTGCGGAAAGGAAGGGCTCTGGCGATTATGTCCACGCCAGCCACATTCTTTTTGCGTTGGACGGCGACTCAAATCAAACCAAAGCAACAGCACAGCGGGTTGCACGCGAAGCAAAAGAGGGAAAAGATTTTGCCGCGCTGGCAATGCAATACTCAAAAGACCCGGGGTCGGCAGCGAAGGGCGGCGATCTCGGATGGTTCGGCAAAGGAAGAATGGTAAAATCGTTTGAGGACGCCTCATTCTCCACCCGTCCGGGGCAGGTTGTCGGCCCAATTCGCTCGTCGTTCGGATGGCATATTATCAAAGTGCATGCGCGCGATAACCGCGAACTCAAGGTTGCCGGAGTGGTGATTCCGGTTGAACCAAGCTCCCAAACAAGGAACGACATCATTGAACGCGCCCGGGACTTTGCATACAACGCGCGGCAATCCGAGTTTGCCAAAGAAGCGCAAACACTCGGACTTGAAGTAAAAGAAGCGGAAGTTCAGGAGAACAACGGGTTTGTTTCAGGTCTCGGCATGAACGAGCGGGTTTCCCGCTGGGCATTCAAAAACTCTGCCGGGGAAATCAGTGAGCCTTATACGTTTCAGAAGAATCACGTCGTGTTCCTTCTCTCGCAAGTGAAGGAAGAGGGCGCAAAACCCTTTGACGAGGTAAAGGAATCCATCAGGCCGCTTGCGTTGCGTGAGAAGAAGATTGATAAAGTGATGGCTATGGCAGCCGAGGCGAGAGCAAAGCTTGCGCCGGGAGACAGTTTGACGAAGATCGCGACGGTTGCAGTTCAGCGCACGCCGGCCTTCACGCCGAACGGGTCCATTCCGGGGATTGGCCGCGATCTTACTTTTCTTGGGACGGCAACCGGTCTCAATATCGGAGCGATTTCACCTCCGGTGCGTTCCCAGCGCGGCGCCTATGTGATCCAGTTGCTTTCACGGTCGGTCATTGATTCCACCGCGTTTGCTGCCCAAAAATCAGCGCTGGAGAGTCAAATTCTTCAGGAGAAGAAAAACCGCTTCCTTTCCGAATGGTTTGAAAAGTTAAAGGCGGACGCGGACATTACCGACAACCGGGACAATTTCTTCCGGTAACAACACGCCAGTTTCGGGCCGGAGGACGCACAGTGTCACAGTGGTTGCCACGACACATTTTCTCCGGCTCCTTTCCACGAACCTCCGAGTCTTCCCGACTCGCCGAAGCCACCGGGATCCGGAACCGGCTTGAACATCACTATGATGTTGTTGAACACGATGTCCGAATTGACGAGGCCGTTTTTCGGATTCTCGGAATTCGCGATACGTACGCGTTGCTGGACGGGATTTCCGCTGAAGAATTCCAACGCGATGAACGCCTGCCGTACTGGGGAGATCTCTGGCCGTCATCCCTCGCGCTTGCACGATGGTGTCTGGCGAAGGGGAGGCTTGAGGGAAAACGAGTACTCGAACTTGGATGCGGTTTGGGTCTGGCCGGCATGAGCGCGGCCCACACGGGAGCGTTGGTGACCATGACGGATTACGAGAAAACCGCACTTGATTTTGCTCACTACAATATTCTCGCCAACGCCCCTTTTCGCGGAAGTATTTCATGTGCCCTGATGGATTGGCGCTCTCCGGAAGAACTTCCCGACTATGATGTTGTCATCGGCTCCGATGTTCTTTACGAAGAGAGGAACATCAGTCCTATTGTTGACCTGTTGTTATCGGCGCGCCCGCAGTACGCGGTCTTCACCGATCCACAGCGGAGAACGGGGGAAAAGTTCATCAATGTTCTCTTGCAACGCGGATTGGTTGTTCAAACCTTTTCAACGGTTGAAACACTAAAGAAAGCATCAACAGTCGTCAACCGCCACATCATTCACCCGGGAAGATGATGGTGGAACGCCGTGAGCGCAAAAAATCCCTTGTCTATCTCGCCGGCTTCATGGGGAGCGGCAAGAGCACCATTGGACCGATCCTGGCGAACACCATCGGCTACGGATTCCAGGATATTGATCGCGCAATTGAACAACTCCACGGACAATCCGTGAACTCGTTGTTCTTCCAGCAGGGAGAGGAACGATTTCGTGCACTCGAACACTCGGTTCTGGTAGAGGTGAGCACAAAGAGTAAAATGGTTGTTGCTCTCGGAGGGGGAACAATTGTCGACCAGCAAAACCGGACAATCGTTGAATCCTCGGGCGTCATTGTTTACCTGAAATCAACCCCCGAGAGCATCTACAAGAGAGTCCGGAACCGCAGTGACCGACCCCTGCTCCTGAACCCGGACGGCACCCGCCTCACCGACGATGAACTCAAGCTCCGGATAGCAGAGTTGTATCGGGAGCGTGAACCCTTCTATTCAATCGCCGATGTTATTGTCAGTGTTGACATGAAGGATGTCGGACCCACGGTTGATGAGATCGTTCAGCGAATTTCCCACATTCTCGCCTGACCATCGCGTGCTCCCGGGCAGTTCACCCGGTTTCTTTGCATCTCGGCGTCGCAATGGCTATATTTTTCAAGCATTTAATCGTGGAGTCTCTTGTGCCAGCATTGACAGATACCCGGCTTCGTGAGCTATTAACCGGCTTTCAGGGCAAACGCATTGCGGTGGTTGGCGATCTCATGGTGGACCGGTATTATTGGGGGAAAGTACATCGCGTTTCGCCGGAAGCACCGGTTCCTGTTGTCGAAGTGGACACGGAGTCCGTCCGCCTTGGCGGCGCCGCCAATGTTGCCAACAACATCCAAGCACTTGGCGGAATCCCGCTCCTCGTCGGCCTCACCGGCAACGACCACATGGGGAAAACCCTCCGCGACGTCATGCAGGAGCAGAACCTTGACGTGGGCGGACTTGTCGTGGACGCCTCGCGGCCGACAACAGTGAAGACACGCGTTATTGCCCATGGACAACACGTTGTAAGAATCGATACAGAATCCAAAACAGATTGTCCGGAACATCTCCGCTTTGCTCTCCTTGACGCCGTGAAGTATAACATTCGTTCCCTGAACGGCATTATTATTGAGGACTACAACAAGGGTGTTGTTACGAAGGATGTGATCGAGGGGGTCATTGCGATTGCAAACAAGTACGACGTTCCTGTCACCGTCGATCCGAAGTTCAATAATTTTTTCGAGTTCAAGAACGTCACCGTCTTCAAGCCGAACCGGCGTGAAGTTGAAGAATCTCTTGGCGGAAAGCTGGTGACGGATGCCGATGTTGAACGCGCGGGACACAAACTGCGCGCAATGCTTTCCGCAAAAAACGTCCTCCTGACGCGCGGGGAACAGGGGATGACCCTGATTGACACAGATGGCCGCGTGACACACATGAATACTTTTGCGACGACTGTGCAGGATGTTTCAGGCGCCGGAGATTCTGTCATCTCTACGCTCACTATTGCGCTTGCAGGGGGTGCAACGATTCATGAGGCGGCGTATCTCGCAAATTGTGCCGGCGGACTCGTTGTTGCCGAGGTTGGCATTGCGCCGGTACGACCGGAGCCGTTGTTACAGGAAGCGCTGAAGCACTCAGTCAATCACGGGTGAAATGATGGGGCAAATTGTCTCCCGGGCAGAGCTGATGCGGATACGGAAACGACTGAAACAGCAGGGAAGGAAAGTCGTGTTCACGAACGGGACGTTTGATATCATCCACCGCGGGCATGTTGAATACCTCACGGCGGCCCGGAAACTTGGGGATGTGTTGATTGTCGGCCTGAACACGGATGCATCCATTCGAAGGATCAAAGGGAAACACAGGCCGGTGAACCGCAACGGAGACAGGGCGGCCGTTCTTGCGGCCCTCTTGCCGGTAGACTTTGTATGCTTCTTCGGGAGCGATACGCCTGCGCGCTTGATCAGTTCCCTTGTGCCGGATGTTCTCGTGAAGGGAGCCGATTGGGCTTCCGGCGATATTGTGGGCAGTGATGTTGTCAAGGCCAACGGCGGAACCGTGCGCAGGATCCGGCTGACGCCGGGCCGCTCTACTACCGACGTCATTCGTCGTGTTCTGGCATCACACGGCGTTGTGGTAAAACATTGAGTGCGGCATGGTGAAGAAGATCGCCAAAGTTCTTCTCTACACCCTCTTGGGGTTGTTGGGGATCCTCGTTCTCGTTGCTCTGGGAACCCAAACCCCGTTCTTTCGCGACAAACTCCGCACGGAAGTTCTTTCCCGCCTCGACTCGGTTCTTGTGGCAGATACGCATCTGGGAGAAATACAAGGCAACCTGGTTACCGGGTTTTCCGTGGATGGTTTGTCCATCAAAGTTCAAGAAGACACACTTCTTGTCGTTGACCGCCTTGATCTGCAGTATGATCTTCTTGGCGTGTTGAATAAAAAAATCGCCTTTGAGAATATCACCCTTGTCAGACCGCGGATAGTGCTCTTATGCGGAACGGATGGCGTCTGGAATTTCGGGCGCATGGTCAGGCCAACGCCGGAGGATACGGCCGCGGCGGGCGCCTTCGATTGGTTGGTGAATGCCGGTGAACTCCGTATTGAAAACGGTTCTCTCCGGCTGGTTGATTCGTCTGCACTTGCCAACCCCCGGCATGAATACGGGGCCGGTGAACGCGTCGAGTATCATGATTTCTTCGTGGAGAACTTCAACCTTGTCGTCTCCGCAACATTTTCTGCCGCGTACAAACAGGCAGAGATAAAAACACTTTCGTTTCTTTCCAATCGTCCCGATTTCCGGCTTGATGAGTTCTCCGGTGTGTTTCGGGTCGCCCCCGACAGCACATCGGTTCAGGGTCTCAAAATCCGCACCGGCAAATCAAGCATTGACCTGGACGCGTTTGCCGGGGACCTGGATGTCACCGCCGGAATGTCCGCCGATCAACTGCGCCACGCCGGCCTCAAACTTCACCTCAAAGCCCGCGATCTTGATCTGCGTGAACTGGCGGGGTTCATTCCTGATATCGACTTTCTCCGTGAACAGGCCGCCGTTGACTTGGATGCTTCGGGGACACTTGAGGAACTCTCGGTGAATTCCCTCCGCGTTGTCACGGGCACATCCAGTCTGAATGTCAGCGGGGAGCTTCTGCATCTTCTCGACCCCGCCTCGTTTCAACTGAATGTTCATCTGACGGAAAGCTCTGTGTCCACCGATGACGCGCGACGCGTCATGCCGTCAATCGGCATTCCGGATTTTCATGGTCTCGGACTCGCGAGGTTGAATATCCATTTTGTCGGCAAACCGTCGGACTTTGAAACTTCGCTGTCTCTCAAATCAGCAGGCGGGGATATTCAGTCCGGGCTCGCGTTGAAAACGGGCGATGCCGGTGAACTCTCCTATGACGGAACGCTCGCGATGAACCGGCTGGATCTTGCCAGGGTTTTTGATGATGAGGGGCTGGCAAGCAGGTTGAGTGGAAGGTGCACCATCAAAGGAAGCGGAACATCGCTTGAACACATGAGTACTTCTGCAAGTATTCATCTCGATTCTTCCCTGTTTCTTGATCAGGTCACCGGCCCGCTGGATTTGACCGTCAGTGTTGTTGAAGGCAGGATCGCGGGCTCACTTTCCGGTTCGCTGGGGGAAACACACGCGGAGTTACGCGGCGATGTTGATACGCGCACAGAGGTGTTTTCTCTTGTGGGGAGCGTTGAAGCGTTGGATCTCCAGGACATCCTTCGCGATGCCCGCCACAACAGCGACCTCACGATGAACGTCAACCTCGACGGCAGGGGGCTCTCCTGGAGCAGGTTGAACGGTCAGTTCAATCTTGACCTGACATCGTCATCCCGGTACCGCGAATACCGGATCGAACATGGTGACGTCCGTGTTTTTCTCAACCAGCAGGATCCCGCGCTGAAAGAGTTCTCCGTTGAATCCAACATCGCTGACTTTTCCCTGCGCGGCGCGTTCAGTGTTGACCATCTCATCGACCTTATTTCTTATGAAGAGCGCAACATCCGGCTTGCTCTTGGCGAACGTCTTGCCGTGCTGGACTCGTCGCTTGCTTCAACGGTGGATCGCGATGAACTTCGTGCGTTTGGCGAGCGCCTCCGGCAGGATACGCATAATTTTGACGCCACGTATGAACTGCGCCTGAAAAATCTCGAGCCGGTTTCCGCATTCGCCAGCGACAGATCATTTGACGGCGTCGGCATATTGCGCGGCGCAATCATTGGGAATGTTGAAGCTCTTTCCGTTGACGGGCGTCTGAATGTTGACAATTTTTTCTACGGGAACGCGGAGTCCGGTGTGCTGTTGGAAGAGGCCGAGGCATCCTTTGTAATTACCAACCTGCTACCGGAACACCCGCTTGCTGACGTCGAGTTTCGCGTTGCGGCGGAAGCGCACCGCATGCATGTAAACCGCACCGAACTGGATGACGTCAAGGTGACATTCACCTTCGGCCAGGAATATTCGCGCTACAGTCTCTCCTCACGTCAAGGGGATTGGTCGGTTGCTTTACGCGGTATTTCAGAGGTAACACCGGACAGAGTCGTCGTGACGCTCAACGGTCTTGATGTCGGGTACAGAAATCTCCAGTGGGTCGCCGAGGGCGGCGCATCCTTGGGATTCAGCGCTGAAGAGGTCAGTATTCAGAAGCTCGTTTTTCATCGCGGGGATGAGCAGGTTTCCATGAGCGGACATTTGTATGCCGATGGTTCCATCGCCGGCCAGGCCCATACGCGCAATGCGGACATGACAATTCTTGATGAGATCCTTGGCACCGTGAGGGAAGAGCGGCCAATGTTCTCCGGGCGGACCGATCTTGATATTACCGTCAGAGGGACCACAACGAGTCCGCAGTGTTCAGCCCGTGTGCACGCCAGCGATGTAAAGTTCAAGAAAGTACCGTTTGGTACGGTCAGGGGAAATCTTCTCTATGATGACGCCGGATTGAAAACAGAAGTCTTTGTCGACGCGCCGTTTCTGCGCGACTCGTTGAAGTCGGCGCTCTCCATTGTCGGGATGATTCCCGTTTCGCTCACACCGTTGCGGGACTCCGTGGAACGGGAGTTTGATGTCAACATTCGTTCGAGTGGTGTTGACATCGGCATCCTTGACCCCCTTCTCCCGACGTTCAACCAGCTGAGGGGAATTCTCACCTGCAATACGCGTATCACCGGAACGATGAAAGAGCCGCGTCTCTCCGGGTCGTTCCGGCTGGATAGTTGCAGCTTTCTTTTTGTCCCGAACAATATTGCCTACGAATTTGAAGGCGTCTTCAAACCTGAAGGAGAGCAGATCGAAGTTGTCAGTGCAGTCATCCGGAATCTGCGCGCCGACCAGCGGTATCGGCGCGATGGTGTCGTGCGCGTGACGGGGGATTTTTCGCTGCGTGATCTCAAGCCCACGAATTTCAACCTGACCGCAAAGGGTGCCCTGCTTCTTGTCAAGGAAACAACGAAGCGTTCTTCACTTTCTGTGTACGGCGATTTGTTTGTCCAGACGTATGATGAAGGCCTCCACTTTACGGGAACGCAGGAAAATTCGTTGCTCCGCGGCGGCATTATTATCGAGAACTCTTCGATTGTGTTTCCGCCGTTGAACGCGGCGACATCGGTTGAAGCGGATCGTGCCGTTCGTGTTATTCTGTGGGACGACACGAGCAAGGTCGTCAAGGCGGATTCCAGCACCGCGCAAACGCGATACTTCGGCGCGCTGTCCTCCACTGGAGAACAAGATACCAACCCCGATGAGCCCCCGCGAAAGTCGTTTCTTGACGGCGTTCGTTATGACCTTGAACTCGAGTCGCGCGGCGGGAATACGCAGCTTCGCATGATTTTTAACGCGGCCACGGGGGAAGAACTTGTTGCCAATCTTGAAGGCAAGATGTCCATCATGGAGGATGGTAAAACCTGGTTGGGAACCATGACCATCGACCGCGCTTACTACTATTTTACAAAACGCTTCGACGCCACAGGCACGATCGGTTATTCGGGTGATTATCTTGACCCCGATATGAATATTACCGCGACCTACGAAGGAACGAGGGTCTTGGTGGATTCATCGGGCGGGGACAAACGGGAAGACATTATCGTCACTTTGAAAATCACCGGCTCGCGCAAAGAACCGGAGCTGGCGATCTCCATGTCTATTGATGGAACGGATTACTACTCTTATTCAGGACCGAAATCTTCCGATGTCAATTCCGACGCCATTCAGTTTCTGATTACGGGGAATTTTCCTCTCACAGAATCCCAAAAGAACGACATTGCCGCGGAGTTGGGCACTACGGTGGGCACGTCGCTTGTCAGTGGCGCCACATCGCTTCTTTCGAATACGTTGTCAGAATTTCTACGCAACGAAACAGGGTTCATTAATTCGATAGAGATCGGCGTTGCAACGGGAGGCGGTACGGATATACGCCTCAGCGGGGTTGCCTTCAGCGGTCTTTGGAGATACGGCGGGAAGATTCTTGATGATCCCCTGAGCAATGCCAACGTCAGCATTTTGTACTCCTTTGGCGATATCTTCGACCGCCAGTCTCTCCGCAATTTCATGTTCGAATTGGAGCGGAAGGTTGCGACAGGAGTCAGTCAATCCACCGACAAGGAGGATGTGTACTCGGCGCGGTTGTTCTACCGCTTCTCATTCTGATTGGATTTCCCATTCCACACACCAAAAAGCATCTTCTGACATTTCTTTCTTCGCGGGCCGGCACATGGTTTTCGTTGAAGGATATCGCGCGGCATCTCAAGATCAAGGCAAAGGATGAGTATGCCGGCCTGCGCTCCCTCGTTGACGATCTGGTGATCTCCGGCGTTCTTCTTGCGGATGAGTCCCGGAGACTTTCGTACCCGCGCAAAGGAACCGGCCCACGCGCCACAACTTCCCACCCGCGAACAATGACCGGAACGCTGTTCACCACACGACGCGGGCTGGCATTCGTCCAGGTGGACGGGCTCCCTGAAGATATCCAGATCCGGGAAGGATTCACCGCCACGGCCATGCACGGAGACGTTGTCGAGGTTGCACCGGTTGCACGGCGTGACCGGAAAGGCCGCGACGTGCGGATGGAAGGAGAGGTTATCCGCGTTGTCCGGCGGAACACGACGCGCATTGTGGGCACATTAAAACACGGCAGGCATTTTCTCGTGGTGATTCCGGATAACCAGCGATTGACGCGCGATATCTATGTAGCCGATGCCGGCGGTGCGCAATCCGGCGACAAGGTTGTTGTCGAGCTTTTCCCGTGGGACGACCCCCAGCAGAATCCCGAAGGGAAAATCATCGAGGTGCTGGGCGCGGCGGGTGAACCCGTTGTTGAAGTCCAAAGTGTCGCTCACAGTTTCGGACTGCGGAAACAATTCTCACCGGAGGTGGACCGCGCGGC
Source organism: uncultured Chitinophagales bacterium (assembly GCA_964550275.1). GTDB lineage: Bacteria > Bacteroidota > Ignavibacteria > UBA10030 > UBA6906 > CAZJYO01. Next base: position 3,167 of record CAZJYO010000050.1, on the reverse strand, counting down.
AGGGAGTTTTCCGGGAACACCACGCCACGAAGATCTTGCGGATCGGTTGGATTGCAGATCGCTTGAATGCGTCACCATTGATCCTGAAGACGCAAAGGATTTTGACGACGCGCTTTCCATGGAGACTCTTGATGACAACATGGTGCGGCTCGGCGTCCATATTGCGGATGTCTCGCACTACGTGCGTGAAGGCACTGTACTGGACAGGGAGGCCTTTGCCCGCGGTACGAGCGTCTACATGGTGAACGAAGTCGTGCCGATGCTTCCCGAACGATTGTCCAACGACCTGTGCAGTCTCAAGCCCGGTGTTGATCGATTGACGTTCAGTGTGTTCATGGATGTCACATCCGGCGGGAAGGTTGAAGACTACAAGATTGTGAAAAGCGTTATTCACAGCGCGCGCAGGTTCACCTATGAAGAAGTGCAGCGTGTCATCGAACAGAAGAGTAGTGAGCGCGCGCAGCTTGTGCATGCGCTCCATGCGCTGAGCAAGGTTCTTCTTGCGCGCCGCCGCCGCAACGGCAGCATTGATTTCGACACTCCCGAGGCAAAATTCCGCTTTGATCCCGCCGGCTTGCCGCTGGAGATCATCAAGAAAACGCGGCTTGACGCGCACCGGCTTGTCGAAGAATGCATGCTGCTGGCAAACAAGACTGTTGCCAAACACATCGGTCAACAAAAAAAAGAAGCGCCGGTGTTGCCGTTTATTTACCGTGTCCATGATGTTCCCGATCCGGGCAAGCTGAAGGATCTTGCAACCTTCGTCAAACAATGCGGGTACGCGCTGGATGTTGACGGGGGATCGAAATCGCTCCAGAAACTCTTGGACAAAGTAAAAGGCACCGAAGTGGAAAACGTGATCTCCGAGGTTGCCCTGCGTTCGATGGCAAAAGCAGTGTACTCGGAAAAGAACATCGGACACTATGGATTGGCTTTCAAATACTACACCCACTTTACTTCCCCGATTAGAAGGTACCCCGATCTTGTGGTACATCGTTTGCTTGAAGAATATCGGCATAGGCCCACGGGTGAGCGCATCACAGACCTGAAGAAATCCCTCCACGATGTGTGCCGTCATTCATCGGAACGCGAACGGGTTGCGCTGGAGGCGGAACGGGCTTCCGTCAAAGTCATGCAGGTTGAATACATGAAGCGCCACCTTGGCGATGAGTTTGAAGGCGTCGTCGCGGGCGTTACAAGCTTCGGCCTTTTTGTGGAGATCAATGATTTGCTGGTTGAGGGAATGATTCGTGTGCGGGACTTGCCGGACGATTATTATCTCTTTGACGAAAAACGGTTTACGCTCCGGGGTCGTTCGACGGGCAGGGAATTCCGGCTCGGTGATCCCATTCGCGTGCAACTCGCGTCCATCAATCCGGCGGAGCGGCAGATTGATTTCAGGGTTGTGCAATAGGGAATTTTTGAGCCAGCAACAGCATCAATGGCGGGCGATACGAAATGGTAACGCCCCTGACGGTGTCAGATCATTGCAATTCCATTCCCATTTTCTTAAAATTCTAGTGAGCATTCTGGAAAATAATGACGCAGACGCATGGTAATGAGGAGAGGGAGATTGAGGGTTAGGGTTTTTGTTTTGGTGTTTATCCTTGCGGGTTTGAGCGCCACCGGCCTGGCTCAGGACCCCATGTTCGGCAAGAACAAGGTCCAGTACTCGAAGTTCACGTGGTCGTTCATCCAGTCCGATCATTTCGACGTTTACTTCAGCAAGGACGGCGAATCGCTCGCGGAGTTTACCGCGCTGGTCGCGGAATCCGCGTATGCTTCCGTCAGCAAATCCTTCCGTTATCATACCGTGAACCGCATCCCGATCGTCGTGTACAATTCGCACAATGATTTCCAGCAGACCAATGTTATCGCGGAATACATGGATGAGGGAATCGGCGGCGTTACCGAGCTTTTCAAGAACAGGGTGGTGGTGCCGTTTGAGGGAGACTACCGGAAATTCAGACATGTCATCCACCACGAACTTGTTCACGCCGTTATCAATGATATGTTTTACGGCGGGTCCATCCAGTCGATTATTTCCAACAACATCACGCTTCAGCTTCCTCTTTGGTTGAACGAAGGACTGGCCGAATACGAAGCCCTGCAGTGGGACACCAATTCGGATATGTTTCTGCGCGATGCAACGGTCCACGAGAACCTTCCGACCATTAATCGCCTGGGCGGATACTTCGCCTACCGCGGCGGTCAGTCAGTGTGGTGGTACATTGTGCGGAAATATGGCGAACAGAAAATCGGCGACATCCTGAACCGGATCAAGAGCACGCGCAGCGTTGAGGCGGGATTCCGCGGTGCCATCGGCATCGGTTTGGAAGAACTGAGTGAACGGTGGCAGAAAGAACAGAAGGTGATGTACTGGCCGGATATTGCCAAGCGTGAAGAACCGGCGGAATTTGCGCGTCGTTTGACGGACCACAAAAAAGACGGCGGCTTTTACAACACCAGCCCGGCGATTTCTCCGCAAGGAGACAAGGTGGCGTTCATTTCAAACAGAAATGATTTCTTCGATCTTTTTCTGATGGATGCAACCGACGGCGAGATTATTTCCAAGGTGGCAAGCGGCCAGCGTACCAGTGATTTTGAAGAACTTCACCTGCTGACGCCGGGCATCAGCTGGTCACCCGACGGGAAAAGAATAGCGGTTGTCACAAAGGCCGGCGAGCAAGACGCGATCCTTCTGCTGGATATCGACGGTGATGACACGGAAAAGCTCACGATGGGACTTGATGGGATCTTCTCTGTTGATTGGTCTGCCGACGGGAAGAAACTCGCGTTTGTGGGCAACAAGAGCAAGCAATCCGATATTTATGTCTATGACTTGGATTCACGGCAGATGCTCAATGTTACATCGGATATCTTCAGCGATTCGGACCCCGCCTGGTCTCTTGACGGATCAACGATTTTCTTCTCCTCGGATCGAAACTCGTCGCTCAGCGCGCCGGAAAGTCTGGCGATGCATCTCTTCGATTACGGTCAACTGGATGTCTATGCTCTTACGCTTGCCGACAAGTCGGTGAGGCGCATAACGGACTGGGCGGGAAGTGATGAAACATCACCCGTCAGTTCCCCCGACGGAAAAAAGGTTCTGTTGATTTCCGACAGGAACGGCATCAACAATTTGTACGAAGTAACTCTTGCGGACC
>CAZJYO010000049.1:12880-13116 GCA_964550275.1 uncultured Chitinophagales bacterium | reverse complement strand
CACCTTGCCATTCGACGAATTTCGCCCCGCCACAAAAACCACCGCGTCGTGTCTGCCGGCAAATTCACGAAGCTTCTTGTCGCGCCCTGAAACTTGCCCGCAGATTGTATCCTTCGCATGAAAATCTATCGCTGATTCCTCAAACGTCCCGACTTCAAATTCCTTGATCCTCTTCCTCATCTCCCCGGCGATCTTATAGAATGTTTCTTTGTCCATCGTTGTCTGGGAGAACAACA
>CAZJYO010000049.1:0-12870 GCA_964550275.1 uncultured Chitinophagales bacterium | reverse complement strand
GCGATCAATTTCCTCAACGGATTTGATGACAACCGCCTCGTTGTTCGTGTGGCCCACGAGGCCGATTACCTCGGCATGATCCTTCTTTCCAAAGATCACTACCTGATAACCCTTGTCGTAAAACTTCCGGATACGCTCCTGAACCTTCGTTACGACGGGACACGTCGCATCAATCAATGTCACGTGGTGCCGTCGCGCAAGTTCGTATGTTGAAGGTGGCTCACCGTGTGCCCGAATGAGAACCTTCTTGCCGGCAAGATGCTCAAAGTCAGTATGCCCGACAGTTTCAAGTCCCTGTGCCCTGAGCCGATCTACCTCCATCGGGTTATGGATAACCGGTCCGAGCGAATACAACTCGGGCGAGTGTTCCATCTCCTCTTCCGCAATATCAATGGTGCGGACAACCCCCCAACAAAATCCGGCATGCGGGTCAATATTGACTGTCATTGCACCTGCATCCGTTTCCGCGCGAGTGAAACGATAAACTCAACCTGTTGTGCTATTGTCAACTCCGATGTATCAAGGACAACTGCGTCACTCGCCTGTTGCAGAGGGCTGTCAGAACGCGTCGAGTCCTTTGTGTCGCGTTCCTGTATTTCCTGTGCAAGCCATTCCAGGGATGCCTCAATACCTGCGTTGTGCAATTCAAGCTGGCGTCTATGCGCACGCGCTTGCAAATCTGCCACAAGGAAAATCTTCAGCCCGGCGTCAGGGAACACCACTGTTCCAATGTCTCTTCCCTCCACGACGACCCCTCCATCTTTCCCCATCGAGCGCTGGTAACTTACCATCGCTCTGCGCACTTCCGGAACACTGCTCACAGCACTAACGATCCTCGTGACGTCTGTTCCTCTGATTCGCGATGTGACATCTTCACCGTCAAGAAGAACGTGAACGCCATTTCCCGTTTGCCGCAAAGTCACCGTGGTCGATTCTACGAGTCGGGATATGGCAACGCGGTCGGAAGGATCAATGCCGGCTCTCAGAACTTTCTCGGCAACACCACGATACATCGCCCCGGTATCCAGATGTAAATAGCCCAGTTCGTGAGCAACCAATTTCGCAGTTGTAGTTTTGCCTGAGCCCGCGGGCCCGTCGATGGCAATGATGAGCTTTTCTTTACCCACAAATCAAATTTTTACCGGGGTATAAATATACCTAATTCATGAATGTACCGCAACCAAACGGGTGGCAAAACTCACTCAATCTCTCTACATTTCGGGGCCATGACCAGGAACCAACTTCGAAAACTCACGCATGAGGAAATCACGGGGTTAAGACTGCCCGTTTCGGGCCTCGAAAACGCACAAAGAGCGCCGGTTTGGGGAATCCTGGACAATGTTCGAAGCTTGTACAACGTGGGGTCCATCTTCCGAACCTCCGACGCAGCTCTCATCAGCGGCTTGATGCTTTGCGGCTATACTCCGGAACCACCGAGAAAAGAAATTGAGAAAACTGCACTGGGAGCAACAATGACTGTCCCATGGGAGCACTTTGACACTACCATCGGTGCAGTGATTGCCGCAAGGAAAAAAGGAGCGCGTATCTGCGTGCTTGAGCAAACATCGAACGGCAAATCGTGTTTTGATCTCGCAGAAGAGAAGTTCCCCGTTTGTCTTGTGGTGGGCAACGAACTCACCGGAGTTCACCCCGAGGTTGTGCATCAGGCCGACATGGCAATTGAAATCCCCATGCATGGAACAAAACACTCGCTGAATGTTGCCGTCGCGTACGGTATCGCGATCTATCAATTGGTTCACACGTGGCAACGACAACAAGCCGCTACGGCGGAACAGCGTGCGCGAGGGTAAAGAAATCCCGCAGTTCGTTCGTGTGAATACGGACAACTCCGGCCCGAACGAGTGAGACAAGAATCCTTGAAGCGCGTTGCTCTGAAATATTCACGAGAACACTGAACTCTTTCGATGTAATGCGTTCATGTTCCTCAAGATAGCGAAAGAGCCGTCGTTCGTTTTCTCCAATCTCGATCTTCATCGGCGGCGCATCAGGCCGTTCATCACGAAGAATCTTCACAACTTCCTTGCTTGCCATAACGGTCTTATCATTCACACGAATGAATACATTCGTTTCATCGCTCCCGTTCACACGGGGATTTGACGACGCAAAGTAGTGGGGCTTCGTGTCACTTTCTTCGACAAGAGCAACGATCACATCCTTGCCGTCGACTGGAACGATGTCAATCGTTGGATCAATCTCCGGAATGCAGAACACTGATCCCGCAGTCCGGATTAAGTCCAATTCACTCTTTTCACTTTCTACGCCCACAATAGAACCGTCATCATCAACACCAAACAAGAGATGTCCTCCCTTGGTGTTGGCAAACGCGATCATTGCCCGGGCAATCTTCTCGGGCGTTGTCACCTTCCGCTTGAACTCAATTTCAAACCCTTCCCCATCTTCTATGAAACGATACACATCCTTGTAGTTCATTCTACACTCCCGGTGTCAGGCTCGGAAGCAGGTGCCGGTTCCTCTTGTTCATCCTCCCCGACTTCGAGCTCAATTTCTTCCATGGGTGCGCGTCCCCGTGCCTTCATGCGCGCAAGAACAATGCCTTTCCTCCGAAGCACATAGCGAGTATTGTCACTGGGCTTATGTTTTAACGGACTCGGTATAACTGCTGCAAGCCGCGTTGCTTCTTCGAGGTTCAACTGCGAAGCTGATTTGCCGAAGAATGTTCTTGCCGCCGCTTCAACGCCGAAGACCCCATTCCCCCACTCAATGACGTTAAGATAAATTTCAAGAATCCTGTTCTTTGTAAGGGACTGTTCCAAAAGCACGGTGATGAAGGCCTCTTTTGCCTTGCGAATCGGATCTTTCGAAGTGGATAAGTAAAGATTCTTGGCAAGCTGTTGTGTGATTGTGCTGGCTCCCCTCACAGCGCGTCTTTTCTGAATATTTTTTTCGATGGATTCCTGAACTTCATACCAGTCAAATCCATTGTGCGAAAAGAAAGTGCCATCCTCGGCCACAACGACAGCATCGATCAGATGCTTTGGCATCCGTTCCAGGGGAATCCATTGTTGGGAAATCTTGAGCTTTTTTCCCCGGGACTCCGCTTCACGGGTTCTTTGCCTCATCAACGCCGTTTCTGAAGGCGCCTTGCGCGCGAGTCCTGCAATATCGGAGAACGGAATGGTCAGCAACTCAATCACCACGAACAACAGGCAGATCAGACCCAACGACTTCCACTTATTGGCCCACATCCACCGGCCAACCCGGGAAACAACCGGGACAGTGGCGCCTGCGCGATGTTCAGTGTGAGTGCCGGTCATCCGCGACGGGGAGATTGATCAAGAAATTCCTGAAGCATCACACGCGCGGCCATCACATCAACAGTCCCTTTCGTGCGACGTTGTTTCCTTTTCATCCCACCCGTAACAAGAATTGAAGCAGCCGTGTCCGTTGAATAGCTTTCATCCCAGGTCAGAACGGGAACGGTGGTCCAGGATTGCAGAGCTTTGATGAAGGAAAGAACTTGTTCCGCCATCAACCCTGTTCCTCCATCGGGAGCGTATGGCATACCAACGACAATAAGCGAGATGCTTTGTTCGCCAATAATGCCAAGCAAGCTTGGTTTTATTGACGCATCATTGGGAAATGCCGCAACCGGTTGCGCAATCAGACGTGTCGGATCGCTGATGGCAACACCGATTCTTTTGGTACCATAGTCAATCCCGAGAACGCGGCCGGGGTCCTGTTTCAAGTTTTTTGCTTACTCCTCAAAACGTTCGGCTAAATGAACCCCGCGTACGCGGCGGATCTTTTCAAGCAGTCTGGCAAGGTGCTCGGTGTCCTTGACATACAGGATAAACGTTCCGGCAAAAACCCTGTCACGTGTATCGATGTTCACGCTTCGAATATTGGTATTCATGTATGAAGAAATTGCATGAGTGATGTCACTCAACAACGCCGGCCGGTCATTACCGGAGATTTTTACTCCTGCCACAAACAACGAGCCGTTTTCAGCGGGCCAGCTTACTTCCAGCATCCGTTTTGTATCCATTTGAGAGATCAGCCGGATGTTCTTGCAATTCCTGCGGTGAATTTTTATGCCTTCGCCCGTAGTAACGAAGCCCACTACTTCATCGCCGGGAATCGGATTACAGCACTTGGCGAAGTTGTGCATGTAACTGTCTTGATTCCCGTTGAGAATGATGCCTTTGGTGAGCCCGCGCGCCGAAGTAATAAACTGGTTGAACAGGCCCTCAATACTTCCCTCTTCCTGCGTAACGGCCTGAGGACGTTTTTGCCCCTCCTGGATGAGTTGGATGACGGTATCGGGATCAATCTTTTCCTGGCGCAATGCCAGAAAGAAAGCGCCCGTGCTGTCAATCCTCATCGAGTGCAGGAACTCATTCAGCTCATCTTCATTGATGCTGAGTTTGGCTTTCTTTGCTCTTTTCTCCCAAAGAGCACGTCCCTCATCAATGGCCTTGCGCTGTACCTCACGGATCCATCGCCGGTTGTGCGATTTCGCCTTGTGCGTGAAAACAAATTTTTCCCAATCCGGATTGGGTGTTTGTGTTTTTGACGTGAGGATTTCCACCTGATCACCACTGCGCAAAGGATGATCGAGCGGAACAATTTTGCCGCCCACTTTCGCCGCCAGACAGTGGTCCCCGACTTTGGAGTGAATTTCATACGCGAAATCCACGGGAGTGGCGCCCTTCGGAAGGATCTTCAGCTCTCCTTTCGGCGTGAAGACATAAATTTCATCCTGATAGAGATTGAGTTTGAAGCTCTCCATAAGCTGGGCGGCCGGAACATCACCGGCGCTTGCGCTTTCGAGCACTTCGCGCACCCAGTTCACCCATTGCGTCAGCTCTGCATCAATCGTTTCCTTATTCTCCTTGTACATCCAGTGCGCTGCAACGCCTTTCTCCGCGACTTCGTCCATTCCACGCGTTCTGATCTGCACTTCCACCATCTTGCCTTCCGGACCGACAACCGTGGTGTGAATGGATTGATATCCGTTCTTCTTGGGAATGGAGATGTAATTCTTGAATCGATCCGGATTCGGCGTGTAAATATCAGAGACAATACCATACACCGCGAAGCACTCGTTGTCCACAGTAGTGTCCAGGATGATGCGTATAGCGAAGAGGTCATAGATGTCATCCAGCGGCTTGCTGCGCGCCATCATCTTGTTGTAGATGCTGTAGATGTGCTTTGGCCGCCCGATGATTTCAAACTTGTAGCCCCCTTTATGCAGGCGTTGCTCAATCGGTTCTGAAAAACGTTTGATGTAGCTTTCACGTTCGCGTCTCCGCGATTTCAGTTCGCGCGCAATCATATCGTACGCGTCCCGATGAAGGGATTTGAATGCCAGATCCTCAAGCTCCCATTTTATTCCTGCAAGTCCGAAGCGATGAGCGAATGGAGCGTAAATATCCAGCGTCTCCCGCGCCATGCGGCGTTGCTTTTCCTCGGGGAGGTATTCCAGCGTGCGCATGTTGTGCAGACGGTCCGCAAATTTCACGAGCATCACCCGAACGTCATTGACCATGGAGAGAAGCATCTTGCCGTAGCTTTCGGCTTGCGTTACCTCGTGACTCTTAAAAATATCGGAGATCTTCGTTGCACCATCCACGATATCCGCAATAACGTCACCGAACTCCGCCCGGATGTCTTTGATCTGATAGTCGGTGTCTTCGGCAACATCGTGCAACAACGCGCTGGCGACGGAGACATCGTCAAGGGGAATTTCCTTGGCAACAATGCGCGCTACTTCGTAGGGATGATCAAAAAATGGTTCGCCGGAGGCGCGAATATCGTGCCGGTGGGCATTAAATCCGAAATCGAACGCACGGCGAATCAGGTTCTCATTGACCGCGGGAAGGTTCTTCTCGCACACCGCAAGAAGATCGTCGAGTTTTTTCTTGTACTTTACGTTGGTCATGTTGTGGCATCACGGCACGAAAAGCGCAACCGTTCCTCTTCAAAAATATATACCCTTGAAGAGGGAATGTCAACAAACGGAAAGAGGGGCGTAGCGGAGGTTATTCCGTTCCGAAAATGCGGTCACCGGCATCACCCAATCCGGGCAGGATGTATCCATGGTTGTTGAGTGATCGATCAAGGACAGCGGTGTAGATTTGCACGTCAGGATGCTGTGAAACGACTTTGCGGACACCCTGGGGAGCTGCAAGCAAACTGACAAACCGGATGTTTCCCGCCCCTTTTTGCTTGAGAAAGTGAATCGCTGCCGCGGCGCTCCCTCCTGTTGCGAGCATCGGGTCAAGCAGCAACACGCGGGCTTTCTTGAGGTTCTTGGGAAACTTGGAATAATACTCCACGGGCTTTAACGTCGTTTCGTCGCGATACAACCCCACATGCCCAACTTTCGCTTCAGGGAGAAAGTCAAGAAACCCGTCCACCAGTCCCAAACCCGCACGCAAAACAGGGACGAGAACAATCTCATCCCGAAGGACGTATCCGCGTGTTCGCTCAAGGGGAGTTTCTGTTGAAATGAGTGAGAGGCGCAATGCACTCGTCACCTGATATGCCATCATCGACGCAATCCGGCGCAATGTCGTGCGAAAACTGTGCGATGCTGTGCGCTTGTCCCGCAGGATGGAAAGATCGCGTTTGATGAGAGGATGATTGATAACGGTCAGCTGTTTCATGACAAGCATTTCCTTTCTATAACTTTTTCCGCAGACTGTTGGCGGCTACAAGAATTGGATCCCACAGCGGCGTGAATGGAGGAGCGTACGCCAAATCCCATTGCTGGATTTCATCAACAGAAATACCTTGTTGGATAGCCACGGCAAGCGTGTTCCCGCGGAGAACAACACCATCCTTACCATAGACATTCGCCCCAAGCAACCGCTTCGATTTCTTGTCTGCGATTGTTACGACCGTCAGCTTTGTGGCACCGGGCATAATACCGACCTTTGACCATGCAGTAATACTATCTGTCACCACATCAAAGCCGGAAGCCAGCGCTTCTTCACTGCTGATTCCCGCCTGCATCACTTCGAGATCAAACACACGAACGGCAATCGCCCGAATCGCACCCCGAAACACGGCGTTGCCGCCCGCGGCATTCTCCCCTGCAACCCATCCCGCCTTGCTTGCCGCTGTCGCAAGAGGCAGATGCATCATTTTCTTGCTGACAATGTTCCGCACCTCGCAGCAGTCACCGGCCGCAAAAATATTGTCGATGTTTGTTTCCTGCCGCTGATCGGTAAGTATTCCCCGGAATGTTCCGAGCCGGACACCCGCTCCCGCTGCCAATGTTGTCTCCGGTTCCACGCCAATGCACTCGACAACAAGATCAGCGGTAAATGTTCCTTCGCTGGTCACAACATGCGTTATCCTGTCCTCACGGTTCAGGACAAATCCTTCCGTCTTTACCATGCCATGAAACTGAACTCCACGTTCCTCCAATGCCGAACGGATACGTTCGCGGACTTCATGTTCCATCGAACTCAAAGGAAGACTGGCTTTGTGCACCACGGTAACGGCGAGCCCCGCGCGCGTCAGTGATTCCGCCATTTCAAGTCCCACGTAACCCGCGCCAATAACCACTGCCGTCTTCGGTTTTTCATCCTTCAAATACTTTTTCAATTGGTGGGCGGCATCAAGCCACCGAACCGAAAAGCAATTGCGCGCATGTTCACCTTCAACGCCAACCCGTTTTGGGCGCGCACCGGTGGCAAGAATCAGCCGGTCGTAATGCTCCTGCCCGGTCTTCCCGGTCTTCAGATTCCTGACACTGACAAAGCGCTTGCTCGTATTAATCTCCTCGACAAGATGATTCACACGGGCATCAACATGCTTCCGTTCCCTCAATGTTTCAGGAGTATAAGAAACAAGGCCTGACTCCTCTACTTCGCCGGAAAGGTAATACGGAATTTCACAAATCCCGTAGGAGACGTGGGGACCTTTCTCAAACAGCACCACCGATGCCGAACTGTTCATGCGCATTGCTTTACTCGCGGCGCTCGGACCGGCGGCAAGACCTCCCACGACGATGATACGTTTGCTCATTTGTTTTTTCGTTTGAACGACAGCACTATCGGAACACCCGTGAACGCATAGTGTTCACGAATGCGATTCTCAAGATATCTTCGATACATGTCCTCGATCAGTTGAGGTTCATTACAGAAGAATGCGAAGACAGGCGGTTTTGTTTTTACCTGCGTAACATACTTGATCTTGATCTCCTTGCCCGATGAACTCTTTGGAGGAAACGCCGCGATATCCTCCTGCATCAGCTCGTTCAACTCACTCGTGTTGATTCGTCTCTGCTGTTCCTCGTCAAGTTTCTTCGCAACTTCAAGCACCTTGAACACACGTTGTTTTGTCAAAGCCGAAATAAACATGATCGGGACATAATCGTATATCCGGAGTTTTTCCCGGATTGCTTTCTCGTAGTGTTTGGCGGTTGTTTCATCCTTCTCGACCAAATCCCACTTGTTGACAACAAGCACCACCGGCCTGTATTTTTCCAATGCGCCCGCAATAATTCGCAAGTCTTGATGCTCCACACCGGCCTTCCCGTCAATCATCACCACTGCGACATCACATCGTTCGATGCTTTTCAGCGTGCGGATCGTGCTGTAGAACTCCACGCTTTCCTTGACCTTGCTTTTGCGCCGCAAGCCGGCGGTATCAATCAACAAGAGTTCCTCGCCGTGAAACTTCACAATGGCATCAATGGGATCGCGCGTTGTTCCGGGCACATCCGTGACAATATGCCTTTTTTCCTGAAGCAAAGCGTTGACAAAGGAAGACTTGCCGACATTTGGTCTTCCGATAATGGCAATCTTCAGGCGCGGGTCTGCGTGTTCCTGCGAACTTTCTGGAATACCGCTGGTAACGATATCCAGCAAATCGCCGATTCTCCTCCCCACAAGAGCCGATGTCGATACGGGGTCGCCCAATCCCAACCGGAAGAACTCATGAACGTTTGGCTCGCGTCGTTCACCGTCGATCTTGTTCACTACAAGCACAACCTTTTTGCGCGCCTTTCTCAACAGACCGGCGATTTCATCATCGGAGGAAATGAGGCCGCCTTCCCCGTCAACGACAAACAACACCAGATCGGCTTCATCAATGGCAATTTGTGCCTGTTCACGAATGGCGGTCTCAAACACATCCTCCGATTCGGGAACATAGCCGCCGGTGTCGACGAGAAGGAACGCCTTTCCTGCCCATTCCGCTTCTGCATAGTTGCGATCGCGTGTCACGCCGGGCATGTCATGAACGATGGCGCTGCGCGACCCGATAATACGGTTGAACAGCGTCGATTTGCCAACGTTGGGCCGGCCGATAATTGCGACTAACGGTTGGGTAGACATACTCGACAACTCACGGAAAAAAACACGGTGGACGGTTAACTCTTTCTTGCAAATGTGTGGACTGTCGAGAGGGATTGTTTGAGATTCTCAAAACCGCTCGACTTGGAGATATACGCCGCGGCGCCGTTCTGACTTGCGTATTGCATATCCTCTTCACGATCCGATGAGCTGACAACAATCACCGGAATATCCTTAAGATTCGAATCCTCTTTGATGGTTTTCAACACCTCTTTTCCGTCTATCCGCGGCATGTTGAGATCCAACATAATCAAATCGGGCCTCGGAAAACGGTCCGCCTCGGCGAAACGGTTGCGACGATACAAGTAGTCCAATGCTTCCTGCCCGTCGCGAACGACATGCAGAGTGCCGGGCACTTTTTCGCTCGTCAAAATGTACTTTGTGAGACGCAGGTGCTCGTAGTTATCCTCCACAAGAAGGATATTCAGTTCACTTTCCATGCATTCCGTTTTCCGTCGTCAATGTAATAAACGCAAAAAAAGGCCCCTGAAAAAATACAGCGGGCCTCGCCGGATTCTTCAACAAGAACACCTCAACGGACAAGAGTCATCTTCTTCGTCTCCTTGAACCCGCCTGCCTGCATTGTGTAGAAATATACGCCGCTGGCCAGTCCGTCCGCATTGAACCGGATGGAATGCGCTCCCGCCGTCCGCGCACCGTTGAATAATTCCTTTACCTGTTCCCCCGCGCTGTTGTACACACGGAGAGAAACATGTGCATCATGTGGAATCTCGAAAGAGATACTGGTGGCAGGATTGAACGGATTGGGATAGTTCTGTTTCAATCCAAACTTCACCGGAACACGGTGGTCCGGGACCGTTGTCTCCGTCGATTGAATGATCGGCAGTTGCGTGAACTCATTGAACAACACAGCTTCGATTTCCTCCGCTGGCGCGCCAAACCACGTACCGAGAATCGTTGCGTACACCTGCCGGAAGTCAATATTGTAGATGAAATCACCAACAGCGTCCACACTGTTGAAATCGGGATCGGCGCCATACAGTCCGCCGACAACATTCGTTCCAAACATGATCATCGGAGAAGATGTGCCATGGTCTGACCCGCCGCTGCCGTTCTCAGCGATCCGGCGTCCAAATTCTGTGAATGTCATGCCGAGAACATTGTTGGCAACTCCCAGTAACTGGATATCCTGCTGAAAACTCGCGATGGCATTCGAGAGGTCATCAAATAAATTTGCTTGCCGTGTGAGCTGGTTTGAATGGGTGTCATGCCCGCCCTGGGAAACCACATACAGCGGACACTCAAGTCCGCCGGCGATCAACCGCGCCACGATGGCAAGTTGTTCGGCAATGTCCGAGGCAGGATACGTGACCTGATTCGTTGCGTTATCCGCCGCGGCTTTTATTCCCGTTGCGTATTGAATGGCTTCCTGGGTGATGCTCCTCAGGTAGCGAAGCTCGGAACCCGCAGGAGTTTTGGGAGATGGATCTCCCGTATACCCGGACACTGTTCCATTGACGAGGTTATAAAACTGGTCTGGGTCGGTAATGGTCACTCCCATATCGCCGTTCAAACTCTTCAAAGCAAGAGAAGGGGCTCCGCCGATTTGCAATGCAAGCGGGCTTGGAGTAAGAAGCTGGGGATAGTCAGGATAATTGTAATGAAGGTCTCTGCCGAGCCACCCCGTGGACTCGATGACATTACTCGCGGTTCCTGTCAGCCATATATCCGTGGACCGGAAGTGTGACCTGTTGGGCGTCGCGTAGCCGACACCCTGCACAATGCATATCTTTCCTTCGTTGAAGAGGGAATGCACCGGAGCGAGCGATGGATGCAATCCCATAACAACACTTCCGCTCAATGGAAGCACCTGATTCGCCGGAATGCCGATAGTCGGTCTGTTGTTGTAGTACGCACTCATTCCATACGGAATCACGGCATTGAGGCCGTCACTTCCGCCGCCGAGCTGAACTATTACCAATGATCGGCCTGTACCAGCGAAGCGGTTGCCAATCGTATGCAACAAGGGCGTTCTGCTGAACACCCTCAGCGGGAACCCGGAAAGGGCAAGTGGTAACAGACTTACCGTGGCCCCCCGGAGGAATCGTCTTCTATCCATCATGACTTATCCAAGCTGATACTCGGCTAAACGCATCACCACCTTCAACAGATCCCTGATTCGCTGGGCCGCCTCAGGATATGCAAGACTCCAATCTTCCGGATCGATGCCCTGGAGCAGTGTTTCGAGGAGCGCCTCTTGCCGGACTTGAGCCACCGGGAGGGGACACAAATGTTTGCATATATCGCTTACCAATGCCCCCGCATCGTTGGGATCCGGAAAATTCTGCGCAAACGTAATCGGGTTCACACTGAACCCGATATTGCTGTTGTTGACGTCGTGCCCGTCGACCACGGCATCGGTGAACGCGTTCCTCATCGCAAGGGATGTGGTACTGATCCATTGACGGTAACCGGGCCAGCCAGCAACATTGGGCGGTTCAAACAACTCCTGCCCCATCTCCGGCGTCTCGGTTCGTATGAATTTCGGCACAACATTGGAACCCGGGTCCACATAAATACCCAGTTGCCTGATGACGCCGACCGTCCGCTCAACAGGGCTGGTGATTCCGGCTCCGATGTGGAGTGTATCATAGAAATGCGCGCTTGTAAATAACCGATCCAGTACTGCTGAAATTTTGTAGTTGTTGGTACGGAGGATGACTGCAAGTTGGTTCACCACGGTTTCGCTGGGCATCTCATAGACAAAAAACTTGTAGAGCTTTCTGCAAATAAAGCGCGCTGTCTCCGGCCGGTCAAAAATAATATCAACGATCGCGTTACCGTCAAAGTTGCCGGTGTGCCCCATGAATGTTTTCTGGCCATAGTCGTGCCGGCTGGGATTGAACACAGCGTCAAGTCCGCTGACCTGCCATCCGGTAAAAGCGCGCGATGCTTCCTGGATATCGGTTTGGGTATAGTTATCGACTCCGATGGTAAACAACTCGAGTAATTCGCGCGCAAAGTTCTCGTTCGGGTTCCCCACTCTGTTCTTGATGCCATCAAGATAGATCAGCATTGCGGGGTCAACGGCAACTGCCTTTACCAATTCCTTGAAGTTCCCGAAGGCATACTGCCGAAACAAGGCATTTTGATGGTACATATGCTGGGGAACTTTCACATCAGAGACCTGGGTTGCAAAGTGACCGTGCCAGAAGAGCACCATCTTTTCCCTCAGCGATACCGGCTCCGTGAGCATGAGGCGGATTTTCCACTCGCGCAATTCGCGCTTCCATGCATTGTATTGTTGTTGTTGTTCGGTTGTAAGGGGTGGAGTGAATGGAAGATCATTGACCCAGGAGGGCGGAACGGCACCAGATGGCGTTGTGAGTAACGCATGGACAGCAGGGCCGGGGCCCAGGACAAGTCCGGAAGAAATCTCCTGGAATGTTGGAGCAAAGCATGCCCTGCGGTAAAGATGCTTTACCGTTGGCTCATCCCAAATAAACCCCGAAGATTCCCAGGCAGGTTCGAGACCTTTTCGGCTGATGATGGTCGGGAA
>CAZJYO010000048.1:0-13145 GCA_964550275.1 uncultured Chitinophagales bacterium | reverse complement strand
TTTCACATTCAACCAATGATTCACTGGAGAGGTGCAGGAGCGGTTGAACTGGCCACCCTGGAAAGGTGGTATACCGGCAACGGTATCGTGGGTTCGAATCCCACCCTCTCCGCAAGACTGCGTTCCTCTCATCCTGTGTATCATATGGGCGGCCTGACTGACGAAGCTGTTGTTTGAGCGTAGTCAGTCGGAACTTCGTCTTGCAGGCCCGATTGACGAAGCTGATTTTCAAGCGTAGTCAATCCCGAGTGACGGAAGCTGATTCCCAAGCGTAGTCAATCCCGAGTGACGGAAGCTGTTTCTCCAGCGCAGTCAGGCAACTGGTTACCTACTGATTGTCATATGCCATCTTGGTTTGTCTACATTCTGAGAAGTTTGTCCTGCAAATTTGTATACATCGGTTCAACAAACGATGTCCGACGCAGACTGAGCGAACATAACGACGGACGAGTACAGTCGACGAAAGCATACAGGCCACTTGAAATCAAGGCGTATGTTGCTGTTGAAACCGAACAGCATGCAAGGCGATTGGAAAAGTATTTCAAAACGGGATCAGGAAAAGCTGTATTGCGGAAGAGAATCTTGACTGACAAAGCCGATCTCAAGTCCGGTCGGTCCATGACCGACGAAGCTGATTTTCCAGCGTAGTCGGTCCAAAGTCGACGAAGCAGTTTTTTTTTGCGTAGTCGACCACCCTCTCCGCTTTTGAACAAGTTGTTCTATTACCCTCCATCCTGAACTTTCTTCAAGATGAACTCACCTGCTATTCCAACGGTAGCGAGATATTTGTGCAGTTGAGACACCAATGCAGTCTATTGGGAGGTTAGGGCGCAGACAAGACATGAAACTCTTTCCATTTCTGATGTCACTTCATTTTCTTTTGTTTGGCACAATGCCCAGAGCATGAAATACCGCTTTCACACCTGTGACGTTTTCACAGACACTCGCTTCGGGGGAAATCCTCTTGCCGTGTTGCCAAATGCTGAAGGCCTCTCAACTCAGCAGATGCAACAAATTGCCAGAGAGTTCAACTATGCTGAGAGCACGTTCGTGTTGCCAAGCGAAAACGGACATACACGCAACGTCCGCATTTTCACACCAGCCCAGGAGATTCCATTTGCGGGCCATCCCAATATTGGTACAGCTTTTACCTTGGCGAGCATTGGAGAACTCGGCAGCTTTGGAGATGAGACAAATATCGTCTTTGAAGAGAAAGCCGGGTTGGTTCCTATCAAGATTCGCAGAACTGAAGAAAATATTTGGTGTGAACTCAAAGCGCCTAAGCCCTTGTCCATCGGACAGGCAGTTCCGTTAGACTTAGTCGCCTCTGCCCTTTCATTGTCGCCTGAAGACATAGTAACCGGCAACCATAAGCCACAGGTTGCCTCCGTAGGTTTGCCCTTCGTTATGGTGGAGCTCAAGAACAGAGCTGCATTAGAAAAGATGCGCTTGAATCAGCCCGCCTTTGAGGAGATTCATAAGACAGGCGTTATGCCTGACATCCACGCCTACGTGCTTGCGAAGGATGAGTTCGACATCCGTGCGCGAATGTTCGCTCCGCTGGACGGCATCCCTGAAGACCCTGCAACCGGCAGCGCCAATTGCGCTTTAGTAGCAATGCTCAGTCATTACAAAGCGGAACCTGACGGCGAGTTTCGTTGGCGCATCGCGCAAGGCGAGGAGATGAAGCGCCCCAGCGTGCTTGACGCCCGGACAGAGAAACAATCCGGCACTGTCACAGGTGTGTGGATTGCTGGCACGTGCAAAATGGTAACCGAAGGGTATATTGAAGTTTAGTTTCTGACTGACGAAGCTGATTCTCAAGCGCAGTCAGTCCGGTACCTGCAAAATGGTGATGGAAGGTTACATCGAAGTTTAGTTACTGAGCGCAGAAAACGATTAGACAACGCGAAGTGGAAAGCACACATTGAAGCCGGTAACTCCTAACTCTTCCCTCTTCACCCTTCATTCCTCATGAACCCCCTCCTCTCCGGCCACAATTCTGATACGCACATTGTCGGCGTTCATCCCGCGGACGAGAAGACAATGCGCGTGTATTTTCGCGATGGCAATCTCATTCGCTTTGAAGACGTTCCCTTCTATCCATTCTTTCATCTCTCCGAAAGCAGATTCCTTGACGGCTTCAACAAAAAGCATTGGGTAAAGAAACTCGAGGGAGATGCATTCTATCAGTTTTTGTGTGCCTTTGAAGACTGGTCATCAATGTGGGATGGGTTACGACATGTTCAGCAGTCCTATAACTCAACCTCAACCGTAAAGAACGAAAACGTTACGCAACTCGGTATCCTTCATGTCTTAACCGATCCTTCAACACAATATCTTCTGCAGTCTGGAAGAACATTGTTCAAAGGAATGGCTCTCGAAGACCTTCACCGGTTGCAACTCGATATCGAGACGTACAATGCGCCATCATCAAGGTTTAGTGATTCACGCCGTTCATCCGATAGGATTATTCTCATCGCTCTCTCGGACAATCGGGGCTGGGAACACTTGATTGACGGCTCGGCAATGACCGAGAAAGAAATGTTGCTCGATCTTTTCCGCATACTCAGGGAGAAAGACCCGGATGTCATCGAAGGACACAACATCCTCGGCTTTGATTTGCCATACATCTTGAAGAGATGTAAAACACTCGGCATCAATCCTGAATTTGGCCGCGATGGCTCGGCGCCACGATCTTTTGAGTCACGTTTCTCGGTTGCAGAACGATCAATGCCCTACACAGGCGTTGAAATTGCAGGACGCCATATTGTCGATACCTTGATGCTTGTCCAAAGCTACGACATGATAAAGCGAAACATGGAAAGCTACGGTCTGAAATATGCGGCAAAGTATTTCGGTATTGCGGCGCCAGACCGTACATACATTCCCGGAAACCGAATCTCGTGGCATTGGGATAACGACCGCGAATCGCTCATGCACTATGCGATGGATGACGTGAGGGAAACTCGCGGGTTGAGTGACCGGCTATCCGGAAGTTCTTTTTATTTGACGCAAATGCTTCCGCTGAATTACGGAGCGACTGTCCGGTCAGGTTCGGCGAGCAAGATTGAGCTTCTGATGATGCGCGAATATGTGCGCACAAAACAATCCATGCCGAAACCGGGCGAAGGAATCCAAACCACCGGCGGCTACACGGATGTTTTCCTTCGTGGAGTTCTAGAGCCGATTATCCACGCAGACGTCGAATCTCTGTATCCTTCCATCATGATTACGGAAGGAATCAAACCTTCCAGCGATGTGCTTGATGTTTTTCCACAGCTTCTAAAAGAACTCACCACACTTCGCCTCGAAACGAAGCGAACGATGAAGGCAGCGAGCGATGCTCTCGAACGCAACCGGCTGGACGCGATGCAATTATCGTTCAAAATATTGATTAATTCGTTCTACGGTTACCTCGGATATAGGCGGGGTTTGTTCAATGATCACGCACAAGCGGACATTGTCACTTCAACGGGCCAGAACCTGTTGCGCGCGATGATGCGAACAATTCAGACACTCGGAGGAACCGTTGTCGAAGTTGATACCGACGGTATTTTCTTTGTGCCTCCTTCCGGAAAAACCAGCCAGCATGACGATGAGACGTTTGTTCAACAGCTTTCTGATTCGATGCCCGAGGGAATCACTGTCGCTCTTGACGGAAGATACCGGAAGATGCTGAGCTATCGTATGAAGAACTACGCGTTACTTGGTTACGACGAACATCTGACGATCAAGGGCTCAGCACTTATTTCGCGGAGCATGGAGCGTTTCGGCCGGAACTACATCAGGGAATGCATTGGATGTCTTTTGAACGGTTCCCTCGATGAATTGCACAATACCTACATGAAGTTCTATCACTCCATTATTGATGGAACGATTGACATCCGGGATCTCGCAAAAACGGAAACACTAAATGAGAGCATTCATGAATACTTACAGGCCGTTGAAGCGGGAAAGCGTAACAAAAGCGCGGCGTATGAGGTGGCTATTGCCATGGGGGGACAAGTCAGGCAGGGAACGAAGATATCCTATTACATCTCAGGTACGGAAGCCAATCCCCGTTCCTTCGAGTCATGCAAATCCGTTGAGGACTGGAACCCGAGCTTTCCTGACCAGAACAAACCTTACTACCTGAGGCGTTTGGACGAATTCTCCGAGAAATTCATGGAGTTCTTCAAGCCCCAGGATTACAGATCTATTTTCTCACCTGATGACCTCTTCCCCTTTGATTCTCATGGAGTTAAGATACTGACTACAACGGTCACTTCACCGGTATCCGTCTCCAATCATGTCCATGAGGGCGATTGAGGGGCTCGACCCGGTAAAGGTTGTTGCCTTTCTTCCTGCACTTTATTACTATTTCCTCAGCAACACCTGGTCTGTTTTCTTGGTAGCGTTGGATCTTTTCTTGCGTGGTGGGTGGAAGAAACACAGAAATATCGGGGTGTTCCATCATTCACCATTTAGAAAGGACCCTCTCATGGAAAAGGGTACTGTGAAGTGGTTCAACAACTCAAAGGGATACGGCTTCATCAAGCGCGAAACCGGGGAAGATCTCTTTGTTCATTTCAAATCCATTGCTGGTGACGGCTACAAGAGTCTGAAGGAAGGCGACACGGTGCAGTTTGACGTGGAGCAGGGAGCAAAAGGACTTCAGGCGGTTAACGTTTCAAAAGCGTAGACGTTTTCTCACCATACTGATCCTGTAGTTCTCAGTTTCTATTGGCGGGAACCCATTCCTTCACGTAGTCCACGATGGAGTGGGTGGAAGCACCAGGCGTAAAAAGCGTTCCGACGCCAAGGCGTTTGAGTTCGGCGATATCCGCTTCAGGGATAATACCGCCGCCGAACAACAACACGTTCGAGAGTCCTTTCTCCTTCATGAGTGAAGCAAGCTTCGGAAACACGGTCATGTGCGCACCGCTGAGAATACTCACGCCGATCGCGTCAACATCTTCCTGCAACGCAGCTTCAACAATCATCTCGGGTGTTTTGCGCAGGCCGGAATAGATCACTTCCATGCCGGCATCACGCAGAGCTGCGGCAACTACCTTCGCTCCCCTGTCATGTCCGTCCAAACCGACCTTGGCCACTAAAACACGGATTCTTCTGTTCATATACAATTCCTGTCAGTCATTCTGGATGTAACCACCCGCTTGAAGCATTGAATAGAATTTCGCCAGAGGGAATCCCATGACGTTGTAGAAACACCCGTTCACCTTTGTTACAAACACCGCCCCGAAATCATCCTGGATGCCATACCCTCCCGCCTTATCGAACGGCGAACCAGTCGCAACATAGCCATTAATTTCTTTTTCCGAAAGCGTTCGGAATGTCACTTCCGTTGTTTCTGAATCAACAAGCTTTCTTCCCGACGGACGGTCCACCAGCGCGACACCCGTATGAACCACATGGGTTCTACCGCTGAGGCTTTTCAGCATTGCTTTTGCCTCGTCAGCGCTTTCGGGTTTCGCCATGACTCTGCCATCGAGAACAACTGTTGTGTCCGCACCTACGATCAACGCGGCGGCGAACTTTGCCGAACAATCCATCGCCTTTGCGAGAGCCAGTCTCCTGACATTGTGCTCGGGGGTTTCGATAGAATCAAATGTTTCATCCGTGGTCCCGGGCGCAACTTCTGCTTCGAGACCCAGCTGACGAAGCAGATGAATTCTTCTCGGCGAACGCGACGCCAGAACAAGTCTTTTGATCAAATGCATCAGACCGGCCGCAAAAAGAAAAAGCGACACACATGTATCGCTTCATTCACACTCAACCTCGGCCGGATTATCACTTACCGGAACATCGCCTTGATACTGCCCCATGTCTTTCGTACGCCGCTCACCTCATGCCTCACCGTTATTGGGCCGTAAACCGACGGCGGGGCGCCATTGGAATGAACAATCTTGAGTTGATACTGGTACACGGTTTCCGAAGACTCCATCATAAACGCCGAGTCATCAATGTATTCGTACACGGCATTGTTTCCCTGCATGGCAACAGGCGAGATCAGCATGAAGGTCCCGTTGATGCCTGCTTTACGCTCGAGCTCATAGCGCGCAACACCGGATTCGTCCTCACTCATCCAGCGGACGGTAATGTTAATCCCGTTTGAAACAGCGGAAAAAGTCCCTTCCCGAATCACCGCAGCAAAAGCCGTGGCAACCAGCAAGAAGACAATCACGATACTGAGACTAATTTTTCTGATCATAACCTTTCGGTGAGAACCCGAAATAAATATATGTTCAGAGGTAGTGAAAGTCAAGACATTGACCAGGTTCTTTGCAGGGTCAGACCCGGGCGGTTGCCCTCCCCATCCGGACGGCAATGGCAATATCAGCCGCTGACGCCCCAACATTGGATGCCCCTATCATATGGGCTAGAAGCTGTTTTTCCCACCCTGTTGCCGCGAGAACAGCAACGGCACAAAGCTCCCGTTCAACGAGAGAAAGTCCTTTCCGGTTGAGTACCGAGCCATAGCCATGATGTATTATCCAGCCCAAGAGATCAGGGTGAAGTGACTGAAGCTTGCGAAAAACGACGTTGGAATTTACATCATAAACCTTGCGAAATGCTTGCATCCCTGAACCCTTGGCAACCTTGAATCTGCGGCGGGGAACTTTCGCTTGCAAGACTGACAAACCCTCGATTGTAGCCGGAAATCCAGCAAAGAGATGCAACTGAAGCATTGCTTCGACAGCTTTCTTCAGGGAAACCCGGGAAAACGCCGAACCCCGAATGAGTTTCCTGAGCCGGGGCTGATTTCCGGTGGCGGCAAAGGCGGAGAGCCGGATGAGGAGTTTTGTTTCGTTGGTCATTGACTGAAATGAAGAAGGGCTATGGCAAAGCCATAACCCTTGTTTGTGCGGAAGGCGGGACTTGAACCCGCATGCCTTGTGGGCGCCACCCCCTCAAGATGGTGCGTCTGCCAATTTCGCCACTTCCGCATTGAATCAGTTTTCGAGGAATCTCAGTGACCGCGGATGGACTCGAACCATCGACCCACGCCTTAAAAGGGCGTTGCTCTACCAACTGAGCTACGCGGTCTCCGCGTTTTCCGTTCGATTTCAATACCTTTTGCAAACAGGACGTTCCTTGGTTCTTTATTCTCATCCGATCTCATCTGAGGGTTACTGGAGAAGGAAGGTAATTCGATGAACCCGGGCTGCTGGAAAAAAGGAACGACTTGGTTGCGCACTTAAAGTACGAAAAAGGATAGGTTGAGGCAAGCATTTTTCGGTACGGTCGTCTCCTCGAACCCCACTTAAAGCAACTGAAGTTTGAGGTTCCAAGGCGCTTCCCTCACGTTCTCACGTCTCTTGTGGATTTGTATAAGAAGGCAGGGAAAAAAGAGAAGGCGCAAGCATTTGAGGCCAGGCTGCGTCAACGGGAAGGAACTTCTCTATGAATCATCCCCATGCTCCCTCCCTACGCTGTCCTGTTCCAACACATCCGGGAACTTAAGCCGGTTCGGAAGGTCCGCCCGAGGATTCTGATTTGAGATAGGATTTCTTAAACAGAATTCCCAACGGGATGATAACGCAATATCCCAGCACAAGAAGTGTGGGAGCAAGCGTGAGCGAGAGAAAACCCTCAACACCACCCGAAAGCATCGCCAGGTAGCCGAGAATCACCACCACGACACCTGCGCCGATGATCATGAAATTCTCGCGGCCAAGTGGAAGTGCGTCATCTTTTGCCTGACGCCGCCGCGTTTCTTTTTTCTTTGCTGTCTTACTCATGATATCCTCTCTACTGTGGAAACAAAAAGCCCAGCGCTGGGGGGAGCGCCGGGCCCGACCGTAAAATATACAACAGTCAGGGGAGAAACTGTCGTAAAGGTCAGGTGATAATTTAGCCAATTACCCCTCATTGTCAAGGGGAAAAACGCCTATGAACCCCCTTTTGCAACACCATCAACCAGCCGGATCACTTTGTCGGCCTGCTTCGCGAGCGTTTCATTGTGTGTAACAACAATGAATGTCTGATTGTGTTTTTCACTCAAGCTCCAGATCAAATCATGCAACGCTTGCGCGTTCGAGCTGTCCAAATTGCCGGTCGGTTCATCAGCGAGAATTACTTTGGGTGAATTCATGAGCGCACGCGCCAATGCAACGCGCTGGCGTTCGCCTCCCGAGAGCTTCGGTGGACGCTCATGCGCTCTTTCCGACACGCCAACCTCGGCAAGCAGTGACATCGCCCTGTCCGTTACGTCGCGAATTGCACTGCCGCTGATCAGTGAAGGCATGAACACATTCTCCAGCGCTGTAAACTCAGGCAAGAGGTGATGGAACTGGAACACAAATCCGATTTCCTTGTTGCGAAACCGCGCAAGCGCATCATCGCCAAGCGAAAAAACATCAACTCCGTCAAAACTCACCGTGCCCGAACTTGGCTTATCTAATGTACCAAGAATATGCAGGAGCGTACTCTTCCCTGCGCCGGATGCTCCGACAACGGCAACGACGCTTCCCCTTGCAATGCGTAATGAAACACCTCGCAGAACATACAGCTTGCCATTGCCCTCTAACCCGGTGGTGTAGGTCTTCGTAAGATCCTGCACTTCGATAACGATATCTTCTATTTTTTTTCTGGGCATGGATGGCTACTCCCAGCGAATCGCGTCAACGGGGTTCAACCGTGCAGCGCGCAACGCAGGATAGAGCGCCGCGAGAGAACTCAGCAACATTGAAGCGCCGCCCACCCACAGAAAGTCGCTTGTGCGCACATCGACCGGAATTGCGGAGATAATATACACGCGCGGATCAAGAGGGAACAGATGATAGCGCACCTGCAAGTAACAAACGATCAGCCCAATGACCATGCCAAGAATCGTCCCGATAATCCCGATTTGAATTCCTTCAAACATGAAGATACGGATGATTCCGCCGTTCGGAGCGCCAAGGGATTTCAAGACGCCAATCTCACGCCGTTTTTCAATCACACTCATCACCAGCGAACCCAGCACATTAAACGAGGCAACCCCGATAATGAGACACAGAATGATATATGCAGACCATCGTTCGATCAGCATGACGGAGTACAAATCTTTGTGGAGATCATACCATGTAGAAACATTGAGCGAAGAATTGAAACGCGAGCGTAATGACTCCTGGACTTTCCCGGCATCCCGGATGTCGTGCAGACGCATCTCAATGCCGCTGATCCGGTCGCCCGATTGGAACAACGCAGAGGCCGTTGCAATATCAATGAACGCATAGTTGGCGTCATAATCTTTGTTGCGGGAATCATAAATGCCCACCACGGTGAAACGCCGCGTGAGCGGCTGGCCGAATTGGAGAAGCATTGCGTCAATCCCTGCCGGACTGATGACCGTCACCTCATTCCCGACAGTCGCACCAAGCCGGTCGGCAAGGTTCAGTCCTAAAACAATCCCATCCATGCCAGTTTCTGAGCGAAGCGCGAATGCACCGAGGATGGTGCTCTCCTTCACTCCCGACACTTTGTCAATCGTTGAATCCACAACGCCGCGCAGATACACTACTTTGCTCGATTGTTGTGTCATCAGCAATGCTTTCCCCGCAATATACGGGGCCCATCCCGCCACGTCCGTTTCGCGCCCAATCTCCTCGGCCAGAGTGCGGTCAATGCTCATGGATTTGCCGCGGGCGGGTTCGATGCGGATATGCGGATCAAAACCAATGAGCACCTTTGTTACGACGCCGTTAAATCCGTTGAACACAGAGAGAACAATGACGAGGGCTGCAACGCCGACTGTAATTCCGGCAATGGAAACAATGCTGATGATCCGGATGAACGGCATCTGATGTTTTGAGCCCGTGAATCTTCGCGCTATGAACCGCTCGTATCCCATCAACCAAACCTGATGGCATTCACAGGTTGCAGTTTCGCCGCAAAACGCGCCGGGATGAACGCAGTAATCAGGCACAACGTAATCGTGACGCCCGAAACGAGAAGGAAATCAAACGGATCCAGCTGGATCGGCACAGTGGACATGAAGTAAATATCGCTCGGCAGTGAAAAAAACCGGAACGACATCTGGGCGTAGCACAGGACAAAGGCGATGATGTTTCCGAGAAACGTGCCTGTCATTCCGATGGTCAAGCCCTGTCGAAGAAATATCGTACCGACTCCCCATTTGGTCGCGCCCATGGCTTTCAACACGCCGATGTCCCGCGTCTTTTCAAGCACCATCATCAACAACGTACCGATGATATTCACTGTTGCGACGGTTATGATCAGACTGAGAATGATCGGAACAGGTTTCTTCTGCAGTTCAATCCAGGTAAAGAGATTTCTATATGTTTCGTACACCGTCCGCGCATGATGCGGATAGCCGAGAAGCTTCTCGACCTGGTCGCTGACCGCAACCATGCTGTCCAGAGTAGTGACTTCAATATCATAGCCGGTCACGTGATTGCCGAGTTGAAAAACAATTTGCGCATCCGCAAGTGAAGTGAACACATACACGTCGTCATACTCTGCCATACCGCTTTCGTAAATCCCGCTCACGATGAACTGCCGCGCGCGGGTCTGTCCTCCTTCTGAAAGGCGTGTCATCCCGAAGACTGTGACCTTGTCACCGACGCCAAGTGCCAGGGTTTGGGCAAGCTTCCGCCCGACAATCACCTTCGGCAGCGATCCGGCGATTCTGTCAATATTGAATTCACCTTCCACAAGATACTTCCCTACATCGGAAAAGTCGCGGCCTGAATCGAGTCCCTTGAGCAAGATGCCGTCAACACCTTCGCGCGACCTGATGAGCGCTTCACGCGAGGCAAATGGAGAAACAGTTTTTACAAGCGGAAGTGTTTCGATCTTTGCGAGGTTTTCAGCAACATCAGGAAGCGGCTGGCTTTGAAATCCCTGCACCTGCACATGACTCGTAAAGCCGATGACCTTGGTTGTCAATTCACGTTCAAAACCGCCGAGCACAGAGAGTGCGATGATGAGCGCTGCAACGCCGAGCGTAACGCCAAGAATCGCGATGTTAGAGATGAAGGAAAGAAAACCCTGATGATGTTGGGAACGGAGAAAGCGGCGGGCAATGAATGAGGAGTAGGACATTCCCTACGTCGATCCTTTAGGACCGTATTCGAGCAAATATGCTTTGATGAAATCGTCGAGCGCGCCATCCATCACGGCCTGAACATTGCTTGTTTCAACATCCGTTCGGTGATCCTTCACCATGTTATACGGATGGAACACGTATGAACGAATCTGGCTTCCCCACTCGATCTTTTTCTTTGTGCTTTCGATGGCGCTGAGTCGCGCTTCTTCCTCTTCTTTTCGCTTCTGGTAAAGCTGCGACTTCAGCATCTTGAGTGCGCGTTCCTTGTTTTGGAACTGGGAACGCTCCTGCTGACAGGCAACAATGATTCCGGAAGGAACGTGCGTGATGCGAACAGCAGTTTCAACTTTGTTGACGTTTTGCCCGCCTTTGCCGCCGGCACGGTATGTGTCAACCTTGAGATCAGCCGGATTGATTTCGATCTCGACGTCGTCTTCGATTTCGGGATAGACAAACACGGAAGCGAACGATGTATGGCGGCGCGCGTTGGAATCGAATGGCGAAATCCGCACAAGACGATGAACGCCGTTTTCAGCTTTCATGTAGCCGTAGGCATGTTTGCCAAGGACTTCAACCGAAGCGCTTTTGATTCCGGCCCCATCTCCGTCCTGTCGGTCGAGGATGGAAACCTTGTAGCCCTTTCGTTCAGCCCAGCGAAGATACATGCGGAGAAGCATTTCAGCCCAGTCTTGCGATTCGGTTCCGCCGGCACCCGAGTGAATTACGAGAATAGCGTTCAGCTCGTCATCCTCGCCGCTGAGCATGTTCCGGAATTCCAAATCGCCGATGCCGGTACCAACCGCGGAAAGTTCCTTGTCCACTTCCGCCGCGTAAGATTCGTCAGCAGATTCTTCTGCCAGTTCAATAAGCGATGAAGAATCCTGCAATGAGCGCTCCAGCTTTTTCCATTCCTCCACCCATTCTTTGAGCCCGCTGATTTGTTGCATCACCTTTTGTGCGGCTACATTGTCATTCCAAAAGCCCGCGGCTTCGGTTTGTTGGTGGAGTGTCGCTAACGACTTTTCCTTCCCGTCGAGGTCAAAGATAGCCCCGGAGATCTCCGAGTCTCTTCGAAAGTTCTTTGAGGGATTGTTTCTGAAGTTCAAACATGAGGATTCTAGAGTGAGATGTTTTCGGTGATGTCCAATTCCATGCGAAGCATGGCACTGCTTAGGGTTTTTCCCTGAGCGTCGTTCTTCAGCGACTTCGTCCCTCCGCCGCCAAGTGATTCGTGAAGCAAAAAATTAATCGCCCAAAGGTTCGGGATTTCGAAACGTTCAACCTTACCGAGCGTTATTCCGGTAAAATGCGTCTTCACGCGCTCGACTGTCAGGTACTTCACAAGGATGGGATAAAACTCCTTCTTGCGCGCGATGACGCCAACGTTTCCCGTGTCGCCTTTGTCGCCCGAGCGGGCGTGTGCGATATCTATGAGTCGAATGCGCATCAGATTTCCTCCACGACAACTCGGGGAGTAACCGCGGTCTTCGGCATCAACGCTGGCCAGTACGCAATAACTTCGCTCGGCTTCGGTCTGCCGCCTGCAAAACCGGTTACGGCGGGAGGGCCTGTAAGAATCAATGGCGCGAGTTCCATGCCGAATCGCTCAACGGCTTTGTAATCATTTCCGCGAACACCGACTCTGAGAACAACTTCATTTATTTCATTTGGCATGACCGATATCGGACCATGACACGAATTGTATCCGAGAAACTCGGATCGAATCTCATCAAACCTCAGTCCGATGTCACTTAGTCGCGTACGCAAAATCTGATCCGCTGCTTTTGCTTTGTCAAGCGCATCAGGCCAGGCGTACGTCAGAGTTCCGATCGCTGTGTAGCCATCGAGATACGACATGGACACTTTGTAGGAATCTGTTGCCGGCTTCCCTTTCACGCCAAACATACGTACACGGTTCTTTGCGGTGTCTTCGAGATTGATGCTGGTAAAATCAGCGATACAGTCAGGTGTAATGTAGTTCGCCGGATTCCCGATTTCATACATCAGTTGTTCCTTCACGGTCTGCATGGAAACGAGGCCGCCGGTGTTCTCATGCTTCGTAATGAAAATCTCGCCGCTCGGAAATGCT
>CAZJYO010000047.1:0-13394 GCA_964550275.1 uncultured Chitinophagales bacterium | reverse complement strand
TCGTACCAGATGCTCTGTCCAAGACCGGCGAGCTTTTGCAGATTGTTCATTGACCCTGATTCCTTTCAATATCGAGAACCTTTTTCAACCGCCTCGCATGACGTTCTTCATTGGTAAACTCCGCGCCAAGAAATGCCCGCACGATTTCCAGCGCAGGCGCTGATCCGATGATGCGCGCACCGAGGCAAAGAATATTCATGTCATCATGCTCAACACCTTGGTGTGCCGAATATGTATCGTGGGAGAGTCCCGCGCGAACGCCTTTGATTTTGTTTGCGGCAATACAAGCACCGATACCACTCCCGCAAATGAGAATTCCCCGTTCAGCTTTGCCGGATGCGACACGTTTGCCAACTTCAAGAGCAAAGTCGGGATAGTCCGAAGGCGTTTCATCGTACGCACCGATGTCGTTCAGTTGTATTCCATCCTTTTTGAGTTCAGCAATCAGCCAGTTTTTCAATGAAAGGCCGGCGTGATCGCCGCCAATAACGACGTTCATGAAAGAGTCCTCCTTGCCGCAGTGACAATATTCTCCGTGGTAATCCCGAATTCCTTAAACGCGCGTTCCGCAGGAGCAGAAGCACCAAACGTCGTCATGCCGACAAACTCCCCTTTATCTCCGATGTATCGTTCCCAGCCGTTACGGACGCCGGCTTCAACAGCTACGCGCGCGCGGATCACTGGCGGCAACACTGAGTCCTTGTACTCACGAGATTGCATTTCGAACAATTCCCATGACGGCATGCTGATAACGCGCGACTGGATTCCTTCCTTCGAAAGCTGATCGTGCGCTGCCAAGGCAAGTGAAACCTCTGAGCCGGTCGCAATGAGAAGAACTGATGGGCGTTCCGCGCCGGTCAAGACATACGCGCCACGGAAGAGATTTGAAGCAGATGAGAATGTTTTTTGGTCGAGAACAGGTAACTTCTGTCGCGTCAGTCCGAGCAGGGTGGGCCCCGAACGATGCTCCAGCGCAAACTTCCAAGCGTACGCCGTTTCATTCGCGTCAGCCGGACGCAGCACGATAAGTCCGGGCATTGCCCGCAACGACGCAAAATGCTCGACGGCTTGATGTGTCGGGCCGTCCTCGCCGAGTCCGATGCTGTCGTGCGTGTACACAAAGATCGATGGATATTTTGAGAGCGCGGCAAGGCGAATCGCCGGACGCATGTAATCCGTGAAGGAAAAGAACGTGGCGCCGTAAGGGATGAGCATGTCCGAAACAGCGATGCCGTTCATGATTGCACCCATCGCGTGTTCCCTCACGCCATACCTGATGTATCGACCTGAACGTTGCGAGCGCGTAAAGTCCGTTGCCCCCTTGAAGCGGGTGTTGTTTGAAGGCGTAAGGTCCGCCGAGCCGCCGAGAACCAAAGGAAATTTAGGCATGATTGCATCAAGGATTTTTCCCTGTGCTTCTCTTGTTGCCATAGGCGATGACGGGTCAAATGCAGGAACCGAGTCAGCCCATAGCTTGTCCCAAGTTGCAGGAAGCTTGCGTGCAAGAGCTTGAGTGAATTCCGCGGCAAGAGCAGGATGTGCTTTCGTATATCCTTCAAACAATGACGACCATTCTTTCTCAGCGCGGGCTCCCTTCTCCACTTCGTTCCGAAAGACCTTCAATGCTTCCTCTGGAATGAAAAACTTCTTTTCGGGATCCCAACCAAAGCGCTTCTTCGTCAATGCAATTTCTTCATCGCCGAGCGGAGAACCGTGAGCATCGTGTGAATCCTGCTTGTTGGGTGAACCGTAACCGATATGCGTCCGCAGTTTGATTAAGCTTGGACGACTCCCCTCCATCTGCGCGTTGCGTAGTGCAGAATCAAACGTCTTCATATCATTGCCATCTCCGCCAACTTCCTGCACAAACCAACCGTAGGATTCAAACCGTTTGGCAACATCCTCTCCAAACGACAATGATGTTTCGCCGTCAATGGTAATTCTGTTGTCATCATAAATGACAATGAGATTATT
This sequence comes from uncultured Chitinophagales bacterium, assembly GCA_964550275.1. Classification (GTDB taxonomy): domain Bacteria; phylum Bacteroidota; class Ignavibacteria; order UBA10030; family UBA6906; genus CAZJYO01. Next base: position 11,420 of record CAZJYO010000047.1, on the reverse strand, counting down.
CAGGCCGAGATGTCCGGCAAGCGAACACGCTTCCGATGCGACGCCTTCCTGCAAGCAGCCGTCGCCGGCAATAACATACACCTTGTAGTTAATGAGGGGAAAGCCATCACGATTGAAATATGAAGCAAGATACTTTTCAGCGATTGCCATTCCCACCGCGTTTGAAATTCCTTGTCCAAGAGGACCGGTTGTCACTTCAACGCCGGGTGTGTGTCCGTATTCCGGGTGTCCGGGTGTTTTGCTTCCCCATTGACGGAAGTTCTTCATCTCATCGAGTGAAAGATCATATCCGGCGAGATGAAGAAGCGAATACAAGAGCATGCATCCATGTCCTGCCGAAAGAACGACCCGATCGCGGTTCGCCCACTTTGGATTGCGGGGGTTGTGCTTGAGATGTTTCGTCCAGAGCCAGTACGCTGCCGGCGCCATTCCCATCGGCATTCCGGGATGGCCGGATTTTGCCTTTTGCACAGCATCCATGGAGAGGCAACGGATGGTGTTGATACAAAGTTCATCGAGCTCGGAAAGGCCGGGATGGCGCGCGACTTGCGCGCCCGGATCAGTCATGTGCATAAAGAATGGTCAAGGGTTCTTGGATTTGAAGAGTCATGAGGTTTGAATCGTTGTTTCAAGATAGAGAAAAAAGGAGAAAAACCCACCAGCTCTGTCGGTGAGAGTAATACGTAGGGACGTTCTCCGAAGGAGTCCTTCGGACAATTGAACGTCCCTACCGTCGGTCGGCATTGATAAAATTAATCAGCCCGTTCGTGGAAGAATCGTGAGTTTCAACCGAACCCGACTGAAACAGTTCGGGAAGAACTTTTTTGGCCAATTGTTTCCCGAGTTCTACGCCCCATTGATCGAACGAGTTGATATTCCAAACAATTCCCTGGACAAAAATCTTGTGTTCGTACATGGCGATCATGGAGCCGAGCGTTCGGGGCGTTATTTTCCGAACCACGATGGAATTTGTCGGACGGTTTCCTTCAAACACTTTGTGAGGAAGAAGCTTTGCTGCTTCGGCCGGTTCAACCCCCGCAGATTGAAGTTCACGACGAACTTCCTCCGCTGTTTTTCCTTTCATCAGCGCTTCTGTTTGGGCAACAAAATTGGAAAGCAGGATTTGATGATGATCGCGAATGGGATTATGAGATTCGATTGTTCCGATGAAATCGGCGGGAACCAGTTTTGTCCCTTGATGCATCAGTTGATAGAATGCATGCTGTCCGTTTGTACCGGGTTCGCCCCAAAGAACCGGACCGGTTGAATAATCAACCCGATTGCCTGAACGATCAACGTACTTGCCATTGCTTTCCATATCGCCCTGCTGGAAATATGCCGCGAAGCGATGGAGATACTGGTCATAGGGAAGAATCGCGTGGGTATCAGCGCGGAGGAAGTTATTGTACCAGATACCAAGCATGGCCAGAACCACTGGAATGTTTTCTTCGAGAGGAGCCGAGCAAAAATGTTGATCCATTTCATGGCCGCCGGTAAGAAGCTCTTCAAAGTTTTCAAAGCCGATACTCAGCGCAATCGGTAGTCCGATGGCAGACCAGAGTGAATACCGCCCGCCAACCCAGTCCCAGAACTCAAACATGTTCTTCGTATCGATGCCGAATGCCGCAACGTCGCGCGCATTTGTCGAAAGGGCGGCAAAGTGAAGCGCGATATGTTTTGGGTCTTTGGCCGACGAAAGAAACCATTCGCGCGCGGTAGCCGCATTCGTCATAGTTTCTTGTGTCGTGAAGGTCTTCGAAGCGATGAGGAACAGCGTTGTTTCCGGGTTGATTTGTTTGAGAACCTCGGCGATGTGCGTTCCATCCACGTTGGAAACGAAGTGCATATTCAGTCCCGGTTGGGCGTAGGGCCGTAACGCTTCCGTTACCATCACCGGACCAAGGTCAGAGCCGCCGATGCCTATGTTGACAATATCGGTGATGGTTTTCCCCGAATATCCTTTCCAGACGCCGTTGCGCACGGATTCGCTGAATGTTTTCATCTGATTGAGAACAGCGCGAACATCGCCCATCACGTCTTTTCCGTCAACAAGTACGGGTTTCCCCGACCGGTTTCGCAGTGCTGTATGAAGAACAGAGCGGTTTTCCGTGAAATTGATGCGCTCGCCGGCAAACATCCGGTCGCGCCATTGTTCCACGCCGGCCTGTCTGGCAAGCGCAAATAGCAGCCGCATCGTTTCTGCCTCAACAATGTTCTTGGAAAAATCCACGAGCATTGTACCATCGCCACCTTCCCAACGAATCGAATGCCGGTTGAAGCGATTGGCGTCTTCAGCAAACAAATCGCGCATGTGTCTGCGTTTCATTTGCTGTGAATGTATTTCAAGCGCTTTCCAAGCAGGGGATGTTGTCAATGCGGACATGTCGCTCTCATGAATGTGTCTTGTGTATTGGAAAACCGAGGTCAATATAGGCAGGGCAAAGAAAGAAAAAAAGCGCCCCCAACCGGCGGCGCTTCCTCATGATAAATTCGTGCTACAAAAAGATCAAAATCCGAATTGGCTTGTGACTGCTTTGCGCAACAGATCGGGCGGCAGAAGTCCTTGCGCCAAAATGAAATCGTGGAATTTCTGCTGGTCGAATTTCTTTCCCAGGGATTTCTCTGTTGCCTTCCTCAATTCCATCAGCCTGGTATAGCCGTAAAAATATGAAGTCGCCTGGCCGGGAGAACGAAACGTATAGCGCTCCACTTCCTGATTGGCCATGGCGTCCGACATAACAATATCCTCCTTGAGGATGCGCAATGCCTCTTCGCGCGTCATCTTGCCCATTTGAAGTTCGGGATCCATGAATGCGCGTCCTGCGCGAAGCAGTCTGTGCTGAAGTGAAATCAGTTGACCCTCCACCGGCATATGCGGGAGAATGATGGCTTCGGAATACAATCCCCATCCTTCAACATTGACACTGTTAAACGCGAAAATGGCGCGGGTAATGGAAACACCCTTTTCAATAACTGACGCGAACTGCATTTCGTGTCCCGGCCGCCCTTCGTGCGCGGATAATGTCCACGAGGCCGCGGCGAAGGTGAAGTCATCAAACTTCTTCATTTCTCCTTCAGCGGAGGGAACATTGAGCGGAAGAACGAACTCACCCATTTCGCCGGTGTTACCGATCATGCGGGGCGGACGCATGTTCGGCGCGGGCGTTTGCGCGCTTTCTGCTTCGCTCGCAATCCTGATGCGCATTTCGCGCGTCGGCAGCGTTACGATGCGCTCACGGCGGATAATCTCTTCGATCTCGCTGTTCCTGTTCTTGTAAAAAGGAAGGATCGCGTCACCGACAAGCTGATCTTTTTTCAGCTCACGAATAACGTCACGGTAGTCGGATGAAGACATGCCTTTTTGCTTTGCAATCTGCGAGGCGATGGTCTGCATTTGTTTTTGCAAATCGATGAACGCTGCACGGGCCATTGCGGCAAGTTCCGTAGGAGGAATATCAACGCCCACCTGCTCGACGGAAAATGCATACAACTCTGCAGGCAAACGGAAATCCTCAACCGCTTTCGGCAGGATTTCCGCTTTTACAAAGTCATCATATTCCTTCAACTGTCCTTTCAACGCTGTGTAGGCTTCTTCATAGCCCTTCACTTTGTATTTTTCAAACAACTTCCCAATACCCTCAACAAAAAACTGGTTCTGCGCGAGGTCCTTTTCCACCTCATCCTTGACCGGCCCGATCAATCCGGCAACGTTGATGCGCTCGCGGGTTCGATCCATCGCAAGTTTTGCCACAGGAACATATCCATCCACCAGGCCGGCATACTTCCGCAAACGGATTGCGGCCGCACCACGCCGTGACTCCGGTACCTGATCATCCAGCAAGCCGCGCACACCGCTGAACACTACTTGAGAAACTTTGAAATACGGAATTTGGTATTTCTGCGAGAGGTCGTTCCCGCGGATGTTGTCTTCAGCCGTTTTGATGAGAATCTCCAGATCTTGCCGAACGGACGCATCCTTTTCTTTTGCGAGGCGCGCTTTCAACTCCGCAATGGCTTCCGCGACGGCTTTGTTCGAGCGCTCCGAGATCCCGGGCTTCAGATCGGCGATTTCTTCGTCAAGACCTTCCACGCCGAGTTGTCCGGCGCCTTCAGGACTGAACTTTGCCATGACCGTGAGAAGCACTTGGGCATTTTCATTGCTTCGTTCAACCCATGACGGGGTATCTCCAAAAGCATGGAGATTCAGGAAAAGAATAAGCCCCGTGTACAGCATCATTTTGGACATTGTGTGATTCCTTGAAAGTGAATAGGCAGGAAATGCAATCCGAATAGGTATACGAATTATCAGGCGTTTGTTGCAGTACGTGCCTGAAACAGCGGAAAATCAGTTGGATGAAACTGCGGGCTGTGCGGCCTGATTCAGAGCTTCGATGACGATATCCGCCGTGATGACCTCGGGAAGAATGATCGGTGCATTGGGTTTTCCGGCAGGGAAAACAACATACAGCGGAACTCCGGAACGTCCGAACTTGGCCAGCAAGGAAGTGATCTCGGCGTTTCGATTTGTCCAATCCGCTTTCAACGGTATGACTGATGCAGAGGAGAACCGCTTGATGACGGCATCATCAGCAAGAACGGTTTTTTCGTTCACTTTGCACGTCAGGCACCACTCGGCGGTGAAGTCAATGAAAACCGGTTGTCCTTGTTGCAGGGCATTCTCCAACGTTGCAAGCGAAAACGACTTCCATTGAATTCCATCTGCAGAATTTGAAGGTGGTTGTCCCGCAACTGCCTGTTGCGCTTCAAACATTGGCTGAAGAAAAGCGAGATAGCCGGCAACCACCAGCAGAATCGCCGTTGACCACGTTACCGCGATGGTTTTTCGCGTTGCCGTGAGGTTTGCGAACTTGCCGATGAGCCAGAAAGCAACACCGGTCATCAGAAGGAACGCGCTTGCCCAGATGACTGCCTCCATTCCCAATTGTTTGCCAAGGACATACAACAGCCACACGAGCGTTGCCATCATCAGAAAGCCCATGAACTGCTTTACCGTCACCATCCATTCCCCGGGTTTCGGGAGGTATCGTGTCCATGCCGGACGCGCGGTGAGGAGAAGATACGGCAGTGACATGCCGAACGCGACGCACGCAAAAATCAAGAGGATAATCCACCAGGGCTGTGAAAACGCGAAGCCAAGAGAAGTTCCGAGGAACGGTGCAGTACAGGGTGTTGCAAGAATTGTGGCAAACACTCCCTCCCAGAATGATGCGCTTGAACCCGCGCCGGTACTTTCCTTTTCCTGTACGATACGGCCGACACCGGCGGTCGTCATCGAGGGCAACCGGATCTCAAAAACACCAAAGAGGTTCAATCCAAACACAAAGACAATCGCGCACATCGCAACGACAAACGCCGGCTCCTGGAACTGAAACCCCCAGCCGACATTCTCTCCCGCTATCTTCAGGAGAATCACGATCACCGCAAGTGACAGGAAGGACACGAGCACGCCGAGAGAGAACATCCAGCCCAGACGACGTATCTTCGCCGGACTGTCACCCCCCATTTTTACAAGGCCAAAAATCTTCAGGGCGATCACCGGAAGAACACAAGGCATGATGTTCAGAAGGAGTCCGCCGACAACCGCAAAGAACATGAACAGAAGAATTGATCCTTCCGTACTCTGCGTAACGGTTTCAAACCGGCGATCAAGAATGCTTGCACCCCCGCTGTTTTCTCCGGTTTGCGCAAAAAAACCGGCGGGAAGCGGAATGCTGTATTCAACGGCGGAACGGTCACCCCCCTCAAGCTGATACACGAGAATTCCACGAAGCACCTGATCGCCGGCGATTTGTTCCAGCGGTGAAACTGAAAATTCCACTGCTGCGCCACTCCCCTGCAAGGAACGTTGCGTTCGCCCTGTTTTCAATTCATCCGACGGCCCCGGAAAAAAATCGGGGAGCACATGATCATCCGTGGCGAGTGCGGCAGACACCGCCGGATCTACATGAAGGCGGACCGTTCCGGATTTGACTTCAGCGGAAATGACAACACGTGAATCGGAAGATTGCGGAATCTGCTTCTTGTACTTGTCGAAGAGCTTCTTGTGGGCAGGCAACGGCTGATGCGCGAAAACCTTGAGCGTGAGACGCGCCTCCCCTGACCCGGGAATGCATACCCTTTCGCATTCAAGCCAATCCGCGGAAGCTTTAATCTCGATACTTCCCAATGCGACGGACTGATCAATACGAACGGGAATCAAGAGCATGTTCTCAACTTCGTATCCAAAGGTGAGAATCTCTCCTGCTTCAATGTATTTGTGGGGCGCGGGCCACTGAATTTCACCCACGGAAACACCCGCCGGAATCTGCCACTTGATCCGCGTTGCAAGTCCTGCGTCGCCCGGATTTTTCCAGTACGTGTGCCAACCGGGATCCATGCTCATGAGGAGACCAAGCATGAATGTTCCGGGCTGAACGGACTCGACATCTGCCAGCAGTTGTACGCGGGTGTGCGGGTCTGACTGCTGGGCAATGGAAGAAAGAGAAATTCCCAGGGATAAGAGCGAGAGAAATGCGAACTTCATCATTACTGAATTAACCAAAGATGCAGGCAAAAAGTGCCCGAAGGACGGTTATCCTCAAGGGGTCGGCGGTGTGGGCTTCTTGTCTGATTCGGACTCCTCGTGCCGATATCCGGCTCTTTTTCGTTTCCTGACCATAAACACAAAATAAATAAACAACCCCAGTACCGAACTACCGAGGAAAATCAGGTTCCAGCTCACAAAATCAGTTTGCGGAATTGATTCTTGAATCATACCTCGCACCATCATATGTGAAGTTATCGATGAAAATAACTCATACGCACAAAGACTAGAAAGGTTGTCCGGATGGTGGCTTTGTGGCAAGGGACAACGCTTCAGTATATTTGTACACAGAACCGGTGTTGAAAACAAGAACCGTGGAAGAAGGCAGGACTACTCTTCGTTGCATCAATGAGGGAAGTGCGGCAACACAGGCGGCCCCTTCCGGTGAAAAGAGCATCCCTTCACAGAGGGCTGTTTTTCTCATTGCTTCCAATATTTCATCGTCGGCAACAGCGATGGCCATCCCGCCGCTCTCATACAGCGCCCGGAGAATAAGCCGGTCTGCAAAGGGTTTTGGGACGCGCAATCCGGACGCTATGGTTGCGGCGTTTTCCCAAAACGCGCATGTTTCGGTTTTCGCTTCAAAGGCCTTGATCACAGGGGCACACGTTCTGCTCTGAACCGCGACCATGCGCGGGCGTTTCGACGAAATCCAACCGAGTGCTTCAAGCTCCTCGAATGCCTTCCACATGCCGATCAGTCCGGTCCCTCCCCCGGTGGGATAGACAATCACCTCCGGCAGTTCCCATTGAAGTTGCTCCGCGAGCTCATACCCCATCGTCTTTTTGCCCTCCAGGCGATAGGGTTCTTTCAAGGTCGAAACATCCAGCCAATTCTTTTTCTGCTTGTTCATTTCGACGGCCGCATCGCTAATCAATCCGCGCACAAGATGAACATCAGCGCCGAGCAGTCTGCACTCATGGATATTTGCAGACGGCGTATCTTCCGGCATAAACACATATGCGCGCATTCCCGCTTTCGCGGCATAGGCCGCGAGCGCGGCCCCGGCGTTGCCTGCCGTCGGGATGCACAGCTCGCGGAAACCAAGTTCCTTCGCCTTTGTCACTGCCATGGAAAGCCCGCGCGCTTTGAACGAGCCCGTCGGATTCACCGCTTCCTCTTTTACCATCAGATGCCGGAGCCCCGTTTCTTTCGCGAGCCGCTCCATGCGCATGACGGGCGTGAACCCTTCTTTCAGCGAAACGATATTCTCACGCCTGAGGACCGGCAGTACTTCGCGGTAACGCCACATGGAAGCTTCACGTCCGTTAAGATCATCTCTGGAAAGTTTTTCGCGGAGATAACCGAGGTCGTACCGGGCGAGCAACGGCTGGCCGCACGCCCCGCACACCGATTGGGCGCGGCCGTGATCATGCAGTGTTTTGCAGGCACTGCACTCAAGGTGCGTGAGATAAGAATTATCGTTTGATCCAATCGGCATACAGTTCTTCCAGGCGCGCTGCTGATATTTTTGAAGCCGCTGTTCCGGTCTGAAGCCGTTGGCGCAACGCTTCATACAACGTCACGGCACAGGCCACCGACACGTTCAGACTTTGAATCATTCCCACCATGGGAATGAAGATGTTCATATCCGCTTTTTCAGCGGCCTCCTGAGAAACACCCCGATGCTCGTTGCCGAAGAGCAGAGCCACAGGCCGCGTAAGGTCCGTTGCATATAACGACCGCGCCTGATGGCCCAGGTGCGTTGCGCAAATTGCAAATCCATCGGCACGCAAGGCGGCAAAGCAGGCATCGACGGTTTTGTGCTTGCGCACTTCCAGCCATTTGTTGGCGCTGGAGGAGCTCTTGCGGCCGAGACGCGGAAATTTCTCCACATTGTAGAGCAGTTCCACCCGCATGACCCCCACTGCATCGCATGATCTGAGCACGGCGCTGACGTTATGCGGATCGTGGATGTTTTCCATGATCACGGTCAGATCGGGCTGGCGGTGCGAGAGCACTTCCCTGATTTTCGCGCTCCGCCGTTCACTGCGCATGGCCGGCCCTCTCTTGCTGATGAACGGGTTCGCTCCGCATTTGAAGCATCACGATCGCCCCGAGCACCATGACTGCACCGATGACCTGCACCGGAGCGAGGTATTCACCGAGGATGAGCGCCGACGAAACGATGGCGACAATCGGCTCGAACGTGCTTGTGATAACCGCGCGCGAAGGCGGGACGAATTGCAGCCCGGCAAAGTACAGCGAATGCGGGATAAGGACGGAAACCACGGCGAGAACAGCGAGGATCAGCCAGGTATCCGCGCTGATGCTTTGACGCGCGATTTCCCACGGTGGATTTACAACCATCCAGAACGCCGAGGCACATGCTATCGCATAGAGCGTCACAGTCCAGACATTGTACCGCGCAAGCACGCGGCCGGTGTATATATTGAGAAACGCAAAACTCACAATGGAGCCGGCCCCGGTCAGAAGTCCGAGCGGTGTTATCGTGAGAACGGAGGAATCATACGCGCCGACGGCAAGGAAACATCCTGCAAGCGATAACGCCGCGGCGGTCACCTTCCAGCCCGTTAACGATTCTTCCCGCGTTAACGCGCCGTATGCCATCACCACAAGGGGCGCCGTATACTGGATGAGGATTCCTGTGGCAACCGTGCTTTCCCTGATGGTGATGTAGTAACAGACATTTGCGCCGGCAATACCCACGATGCCCAGCAGTGCAAAATGCCAAAGATCTTTCAGGCGGACGGCGAGAAGAGTTCGCTTGAACAGAACATAGATGGCAAACAGGATCAGCGCGGTAAAGGTCACGCGTGATTGCACAAGAAGAATCGCGTCCAGGTGACGGTTGAGGAGAAACTTCGCCCCTGTCGCGGAGACTCCCCAGAAGAATGCCGCACCGAGAATCATCGGATACCCGCGGGGGAGCTTCATTCAGCCGGCGGCGTATCCGTTTTCTGTTGAGGGGGTTCCTCGGCCTTCCGCCGGTAGAGTTCACATTGCTCGGCGTCGCCCGCAAGGTCGTACAAACGGGAGAGCCGTTTATACAAACTGTGCGGATCGCGCACATGGTCAACGCCGCGCTTCACGAACTCGATCAGACTTTGGAGCGGGGGGATATTCAGATCGGGCTCATAGCAATCGCAGGCGTCAAGATACGGATCCGGTTCATGCGGCTTTGCCTGGGCGGCCTTTTTGTAGTAGTGCAGTGCGAGTTCGTAGTTGTCGTTGGAGGAGTACGTCACCTCAAAAACACTGGCGAGCCAGAGATACACATCATAGGAAAGATCGGGAAACTGCGCTGCCAGCTTTTCGCCGAACAGACGCACTTCATCCGGCGAAAGAGAATGGTTCCAAAAAAGAAGCCGGTACTGCTCAACGTCCTTGAGGTTTTGGGAGAGAGCGGATTGAAATGCGTCGAAAATTTCGTTGAAGTCTGTGGAGTTGGAAAAACAGCGGCGGATTTCTTCTACGCTGAATGTGCGCATCGGGTGATGGTCGAGCTTTCACATTGGTTCAGCATGATGATTTGGTGAAACCGCCGGGAGAATGGTGAAGGGAAACGCCAGTGCCATCATCGCCTTGGTTCGGCTTTGAAAATACCAATCCCATCAACCAAATGCAAGACAGAGTCGTGTCCGGTGTTGTCCTAATTGGACGATACCTCGTGTCCCAATTTAGCAGCCCGGCGAACGACCGAGACCTGCCCGTCCAATTATGACGCATCTCTTGGCAGGCGGGCGGTCGTTCTACTGCATATGTGGTGGGTCAGCCCTACCTGCAGCAGGCAGGGCGTCCCGGCCAACCGTAGACATCAAGGGGCTTGATGAATCAAGCCCCTGCGGAGCAAAGCAAAAAGAAAACGCCCGCCAACCTTTGCGCTGACGGGCGTCTCAATGTCTGCACCATTGAATTGCTACTTCAACAGCATCATCTTCCTCGTTTCAACGAATCTCCCCGACTGAAGCTTGTAGAAATACAACCCGCTGGAGAGGCCCGCGGCGTTAAACTCCGCAGTGTACGTGCCGGCATCAAGCTTCTCGTTCACGAGCGTCGCAACCTCCTGCCCAAGGAGATTAAACACTCGCAGGGACGTATCGCCATACGTCCCTACATTGAACGAAATTGTTGTGGTCGGATTAAACGGGTTCGGATAGTTCTGGAAGAGCTTGAATGCGGATGGCTGTTCCACATCATCCACATCAAGCGTAATGTCGTACCGGAAGGAGAACGTGTCAACGCTCGCAGTCGTATTCCATTCGTCTTTTGTGGTCACAAACCACATGTACGTGTCGGTTTCGTAGGGTGCAAACACGTGGTTGAGAACCACAGTGGTATCGTTCACGCGGAATGTCGTGTCAAGAAAGGCGCCCGTAATGCGCACTTCATACCAATGCGGATCTTTATCGGGATCGGCTGCACTCGACCATTGGAATTGCACAGATTCCCCTCCGAGCGTATCACCGTTCGCAGGCAAGGCAAGACTCACCGGTTGTCGCGGATGCAATTCGGAGAAGGAGAATACCCAGAGCCCGTTTTGCATATCACCGGCAACAATCTTCCCTGACGGGAAAAATGGATAGACCCCCCAATTGCCATTGTAACCGCTCGTCGTTGGAGAAGTATCAAATCCTCCCGCATCAGTCGGCGCGGCAGGATTTTCAATATTCACCACGCGAAGTCCCGCGCTGTACCAAGCGACATACGCATAATCTCCGCGGATGGTAATATTGTGTTCCGTCTGGCCCGGAGCTGGAGTAAATGTCGCGGCCGGCGACGATGGTATCGTCGGGAGATTGCTGATGTCCCAAATCTTGATTGTCTTTGGCGTACTGCCAATCTCATCCGTAGT
>CAZJYO010000046.1:6593-13452 GCA_964550275.1 uncultured Chitinophagales bacterium | reverse complement strand
TTGGCTTTGCAACGCTTGAAGGACAAAGGCGTCATTGGCGGGGAAGAGTACTCTCCAGCACTCCAGGGGCTGGAGTTTCTCCTGCGCACGCGTCATGAAATGCATTTCCTGAGGGGCTCCCGGCAGGACACGCTGGAGTACAACCTTCAACGCGAAGTTGCCGAAGGGCTGGGGTTTGGACCGAAGGCGGAGCTTCAATCTGTGGAAGTGTTTATGCGACAATACTACCTGCATGCCCGTGTGCTGCATCGACTGCACAAACGGATGCTGCACCTCTTTCGCGAGTCCATTGACGGGGGGAAGCCCGCGCGTGAAACGGCAGTTGGTGAGCTGTTTGTGGTTCGTGATGAAATGCTTTCGCTGGCGGCAGGAGTATCCTCCTTTGATCACGCCGAAAAGATGTTTTCAGCATTTGTGTACGCCGCGGAAAAGGAATTGGAGATAAGCCCGTCGTTACAGATGGTGATTGAACGGAGTATGCCGCTTGTCTCGGAAGAGGTTCGTATCTCTCCTTCTGTCGCAAGCATGTTCGCCAGAATCCTGCGATCGAAGCGGGTCGCGGCAACACTGCGCTCCATGAACGATCTGGGAATGCTCGGAGCCTACATCCCCGAGTTTGGAGAGCTTGTTGCGTTCTTTCAGCACAACGTCTATCACTACTTTACCGCCGATGAACATACGCTGTTGGCGATTGATGTTGTTGAGAAACTCCGCGAACAGCAGGGTGTGTTGCATGACGTCTGGAGAAACCTGAAACGGAAGGACGTATTGTATCTTGCCGTTCTTCTCCACGACATTGCCAAGCCGCGCGGAGTTGCCGATCATGAGCACACAGGCGTTGCCATGGCGGAAACCATTCTCAAGCGTCTCGGCATGGATGATGCCATCCCGGATGTCTCCTTTCTGGTGCGCAACCATCTCGTAATGGAGCAGGTTGCATTCCGCAGGAATGTCCATGATGCGGAAACCATCAGGGAGTTTGCGGCACGGTTTGAACGGCCGGAACAGTTGGATTCTCTGTACTTGTTGACGTACGCAGATCTTTCTGCAGTGAACACGAATGTTTGGACAGAATGGAAGGCATCTCTTCTCCAGGAACTCTATCGCCGCACAAGCGAAGTTCTTCTGCGTCAACTTCGGGGAACGGCGGTCGATGCGTTCCATCAGTTACGGCATGAAGCCGCAGTCGGGCAAACGGTCAGCAGGATTGCAGGCGTGGTTCCGCGCGAAGATGTTCAACGCCATCTCGATCTCGTGCGCAACATGTCGTACATCGCGGTGTTTTCGGATGATGAGGTACAGCGGCACATCCGGGCGATTGAGACATTGGAGACCATGGAAACGGTGTTCGTGCATCGCGAAGGGTACACGGAGCTCACCATTCTCGCACACGACGCGCCATTCATTCTCTCGCAGTTCTGTGCGGTGCTTTCCGCCAACGACGCGAATATCTTTGACGCAAACATTTTTACGCGGGATGACGGGGTGGTGATTGACAGATTCAGGGTGGTGGATGCCGCTTCCGGAAAGGAACTGCCGCCGCCGGTTTGCGAAAAGATTCGTGAGGACCTCAAGGGTGTGCTGGAGGGGAAAACCGGCGTTGAGCATCTCTTCGCGGCCCACAAGCGAAAATGGAAAAGGCGTCCGCGGATTCCCTCCAATCCGAACACACGTACCGGCGTGGAGTTTGAACAAACGGAGGGCTACACGATTATTGATGTCTATGCGTCGGATGCAGTTGGACTGTTGTACCGTATCACTGAAACGCTCTCGCGGCTCGGACTGGATATCTTCTTTGCGAGGATTGCGACGCGCGTCGACGGCGTTGTTGATGCATTTTATACGCGCGAACGAACGGGAAACGTGCAATACCCGGTTGATCGCCGGAATACCATACAGGCGGAACTCATGAAAACTATCCGGGAGATCGCAGGGCAGGAACTGGGAGAGTGAGCATTCTTCCCGGTCCTTGCCCGCTTCACTCGCGCGTTTATTGGGGGAGAGTTATGGAGAATGCAGGTTTCCACTCCAAACTACATCAACCCAAGTTTCCGGACAATTACGCAAATGGGTGTTTCTGAAAACGACGAATTCAGGATGTGTCCGCTCGCACGAAACCGGGTACAAGAGCACAACATGGAACGCCCGGCTCTTTCCGTCGGGAACCTACTTCCTGACAATGCAAGCGCGAGAGTTTCATGCCGTAAGGAAAATGCTTCTGGTGAAATTGAATTTCCATCAAACCAACTTCAACGGATTGTAAAACTCTCCGGAAACGTGTATCATCTCGTAGATGACACATTGCATTTGAGAGACCATGCCTGACTTTCCCGTTACGGACACAAACAAACTCAAGCGATATCCGAATCGTGGATCGTACGACAGAGAAACGATCTTCGCTATCGTTGACGAAGCGCTGATCTGTCACGTGGGATTTGTCGCTGATGGACAACCGTACGTGATTCCCACCATTCATGCACGTCTTGATGATGAAATTGTTCTGCATGGTGCGGTCGCAAACCGGATGCTGGCAAACATTGCAGAAGGGAATCCGCTTTGCGTTACGGTGACGCTCGTCGATGCCCTTGTTCTCGCCCGTTCGGTGTTTCACTCTTCAATGAACTATCGATCTGCTGTGTTGTTCGGCAAAGGAGAACTCATAACAGAACCCGGAAAGAAAATGCGTGCCTTCGAGGCGCTCACCGAACATGTCGCCCGCGGCAGATGGAAGGATGCGCGCAAACCCAATCAAAAGGAATTCGACGGAACATCAGTAATTGCGATGACCATCGAAACCGCATCCGCGAAGATCCGAACCGGACCTCCCAATGATGATGAAGAAGATTACGCGCTTCCTATCTGGGCGGGGTTGGTGCCCTTGACGATGCAAGCAGGCAATGCGATTGATGATCCGAAGCTGACGCAACGCGTTGAAGTACCGGGTTATCTTCGCCAGTATCGCAGAGGCAGAACTCGTTAAGTCAAATCCCAAATCCCAAACCTCAAATCCCAAATCCCAAATCACAAATCCACAATCCCAAATCCACAATCCCAAATCCCCACTTGTCTTCCCTGAATTCCAAACCCATCGGCGTTTTTGACAGCGGTATCGGCGGCTTGACGGTTGTGCATGCGCTCTCACGTCATTTACCGCACGAGAATATTGTCTACTTCGGCGATACCGCGCGCGTTCCCTACGGCCCCAAATCGGCACAGGTTGTCCGCGACTACGCGGCCCAGGATGCTGACTTTCTCCTTGCGAAAGATGTGAAAATGGTGGTCATAGCATGCAACACCGTGTCGTCTGTTGCGCTTGATGTGGTGCAGAACAAGGGAAAAATACCGGTCGTCGGAGTAATCATGCCGGGCGCTGAAGCTGCAGTCAAGGCAAGCAGGAGCAACCGGATCGGGGTCGTGGGCACACGGGCAACCGTCAACAGCAATGCCTATGTCCATGCCATCAGGCAACTCAATGCCGGAGCGGAAGTGTTTTCCCGTGAATGTCCGCTGTTTGTGCCGTTGGCCGAGGAGGGATGGACAAACCACAAAGTGACCGACCTTGTCGCGAGAGAATATTTATTTCCCCTGACGCTGGAAAAGATTGACACGCTCATTCTTGGGTGTACCCATTATCCCATTCTTCGAACAGCGATTCAATCAGCCGTGGGTGATAACGTTACGCTGGTGGATTCCGGAGAGGCCGCGGCATGGGAAGTGGCTCGCGTGCTTGCAATGCACAACCTCAAAAATACAAGCACGGAGAAAGCACGCAGGCAGTTTTTTGTCAGTGATATCCCGGCAAAGTTTGCCGAGGTGGGGGAACGCTTCCTTGGAGAGAAATTGGGCCGGGTTGAAAAGGTTCCCGGTTTTTGACGCGGGACCTTCCGGAAAAACAAGGCCTGAGTTGATCCCGTCAGTTATGGAGTTGGATACGACGCTACTTTCGGAATAGGAAACCGGTGGCGGATTTTCATCGTGCGCCTTCGCGCTTTCTCCAGTACCCAGGAACTCAAGTTGGCAACCAACCGGAAGTTCGTGCCTCGCCTGCTTTTCCTAATCAGCGTGTTGACATGGTTGAGGTCGCCGTCAAGGGATGCTTGTAACAGCCGGCTGATCGTCCCGTCCCGGGCCAGATATCGCGCGAGTTCGTGCCCCGGCAGATTGTAGGGTAGTACTTCGAGTCGCGGGACGTTGCGAAGAAGAGGCGTGCGTTTCCTGTCGATGGCATCGCCGCGCGAGTAATACACGAATGCTTTTGTTGACGGACTCATTTCTTCGCGCAGGAATGCCGCGAGGTTGAACGTTCGCTTGTTTCGTGCCGGCGCGGCGAGGATCTTCTTGCATAAAACGGGTTTGTGTGTATGCCGGGGGGAGGTAAGCAGTGTGGGCGGATTAAATACATGCACCGTGCAGTCGCCCAAGAGTGCGCCAACAACAAGGGCGGCAAAACCGCCTGCAGAGTTTCCGATAATCGTGGTGCGTTTGATTCCCTCCCGTTGCCGGAGAGTCCGGAGGACTTCAGCGATTTCCCAAAAGTCGTTTCCAATCCCCGGAATGCCCTGCTGGTAAATACACTCGTTTGGGTCGACGAAAAACACCTTGCTGGCTTGCATGCCGCGTGCGACGTTCCCGAAAGCAAATGCCGGCATGTCCGAAGTTCCTGAGATTGCCGCAAATGTAATGAGCAACGATGACCGGTCTTTTCCTGGTTCCCACTTCATGTATGGCGAACTGATCATGGTTTTCCCCCTGATGCAAGATATGCGCCCGGATGCCGGGAAGCTGTGACACACGCCATAAGTTGATTGCCCTGAAACAGGCGGAATCAGGCTTTTTTCCCCCATTGCGTCTTGATACAGTATTCAAAAATGCGGTCTGCATAATCGGCGAACCTGGGGAACGTGATGTTGCTCTTCGCGAGAAGAGTGTCGGCATTCCGCGAATCGAACAGGCGATCAATACTCACATAGGGCAGGAGGGTGTCGAGTTGGGACATCATCGCTTCTTCCCGTCCTCGCATCACTGCGCGCCGTCGTTCAAATTCCTCCCTCGAAATAAATTCCATGGTGCGAGGGTGTGAGAGCGGCGTGTGTTCGTCGAAGTATTGCAACGCCCGCAACACGGTTTCGCCAAGCGTTGCCGCGCGTTTCGGGCCGGCGGTAATGTGGAAAACCTTTCCCACGGACTCCGGTTGCTGTAACAGGTACACCATCGCATCATCAACCCAATCAATGGGCACCAGATCAAGCTTGGTGTCGGAGGCTCCGGGGACATAGGTAAGCAGTCCTTTTTGGAGAAGGCGGAGCGGAATGTAAATGACGTTGAACGAGCTTGTTTTCCCGGAACGCGAATCGCCGATGATAATGCTCGGGCGGAAGACGACCCAGGGAATTCTGGCGAGCTGATCGCGGACGAGACGTTCAGACTCGTTCTTGGATTGTTCGTAAGTGTTGAAAAACTTCTGCCCCATCTCCAGTTCCTCTTCGAGGATAACGCCCCCGCGCTGCCCCGAGACGGAAGAGCTTCCGATGTAGGCAAACCGTTGAAGGTTTCCCTTCTCCATGCACATGTGCGCGAGCGCGATCATTCTGCGTGTCCCGCCGCAGTTGATTGTGCGCGCTTCGTCGATGGGATGGTCGAAGCGAATCGTCGCCGCTCCGTGGATGATATGCGTTGTTGTTTTCACAAGCTGTTCGATGGTGTCACGGTCCAGGCCGCAATGGTCAAGCCCGACGTCGCCCAGAACCCCGTGAACACGTTCAGCGGCATCCCGGATACCGTGTTCCAGCGTCATTGCACCGGCGATGGCGCGCACGCGTTGGCGCGCGTCCTCTTCATCCTCTCCGCGTACCAGAAGGGTTGCCGTCGAACCCGGAAATTTGTCAAGCAACCGGGGGAGGAGGTTCCGTCCCACAAGCCCGGTGCCCCCCGTAAGAAAGAAGTGTGTGTGCATGCACCAATGTATTATGATGCCGCATTCAGAGCAAGCGAGCAATGTCTCAATGTGAAAATGAGTCATCGGGACGGAGCATCTCGCCAACCGCGTCCGGGTTGGAACGCGAAAGGTTTTTTCATAGCAGAAAGTAGCAACCTGTATGGTAGCCATACCGGGCCAACACCCGCAAGTCAAGCGGATTGGAATCCAAACGCCGGGTTTGTATATTGCACAGCACACCAACAGGATGAACCATGACTCCCTCTGAACGCACAGAACACATTCAGCGCATTCGTGCGCTTCCCCGGCTTATCGCATCCGTGGTTGAAGGCCTGAGTGACGCCCAGCTGGACACTCCGTACCGCACAGGAGGATGGACACCGAGACAGGTGGTTCACCATCTTGCGGACTCACACATGAACGCATTTGTTCGGATGAAGCTGATACTGACGGAAGACAAGCCAAAACTCAAGACGTACGAACAGGATGAGTGGGCAAAACTTCCCGACGGAAAAGCGATCCCGGTTGCAAGCTCTCTCATGCTTCTTGCGGGATTGCATGAGCGGTGGACAATGCTTCTTGAAGGTCTTACCGAAGAACAATGGTCAAGAACGGCAATCCATCCCGACTCGGGGCCGGTCACCATGGAATCGATGGTACGAACGTACAGCTCTCACGGCGAAAGACATGCCGGGCAAATCTCCGGACTTCGCAAAGAACGTGGTTGGTAGCCGTTAATTCCTATTCGTCTGAATGCTGAACAACCAACAGATTCTCTCGATCTTCAAAGAATCAGATGCATTGCTCGAAGGTCACTTTCAGTTGACCTCCGGCTTGCACAGCCGGCAGTATTTTCAATGCGCCAAAGTTCTCCAGTATCCGCGCTATACGGAACAACTGTGCGCTGAAATCGCATCGCACTTC
>CAZJYO010000046.1:0-6583 GCA_964550275.1 uncultured Chitinophagales bacterium | reverse complement strand
CCGGCACATGTCGATGTGGTGATCGCTCCCGCTTTGGGCGGAATTGTGGTGGGACAGGAAGTGGGCCGGCAACTTGGTGTTCGCACTCTCTTTGCCGAAAGGAAGGATGGCACGATGCAGTTGCGGCGCGGGTTTGCGATTCACCCCGCCGAACGCGTGCTCGTGTGCGAAGATGTTGTTACGACGGGAGGATCCGTTTTTGAGGTGATCAGAATTGTTCAATCGCTTGGAGGCAATGTCGCCGGTGCGGGGTTTATCGTGGATCGAAGCGGCGGGAGTGTGGTCTTTGACGTTCCGCAGTTCTCGCTGTTGCAAATGGAAGTTATCACATACCCGCCGGAGAGTTGTCCACTATGCAAACAGGGTGTCCCCGTTGACAAACCGGGGAGCAGAGTTCAACAAACTTCCACTTCTCATTCGTAAATGAACATGCAGTGGCTTCACGATATCGTCCAATCCGAGTTCTGGTACCATGCGATCGTTGCTGTGGGGGTTGTTGCCGTTTTCGGGCTTTGTTCGCGTGCAGTGCGCGCGATCCTCAAATGGCTTGCCGAGCGCCTGTTCTCAAAAACACAAACCGTCCGCGATGAACGCATTGTCGAGGTAATTCTCGCCCACGTCCGGCCTCTCCTTCTCGTCATCGGATCACATATTGCCGTCAGGGAAGTAGAAAAAGGAATCCCGGCCGCTGACGCAACGGCCCATCAGATTCTGGGATACGCCCAAGCAGCTCTCTACATCGTTACAGTGATCCTTGTCGTCAAGATTGTTGTCGGTATTACCCGAGAAGTCATCACGTGGTATCTGGAGAGTGTGGACGACGATGGTTCCGGCGTTCTGAAAGAAACGCTTGGCCCGATGACGGGAAAAATTGCGGGGCTTCTTATCTGGTTTCTTGGCGCCATCATCGTATTGGATCATTTCGGCGTCAGCGTCGGAAGCTTGCTGGTGTCCCTCGGTGTTGGTTCGCTGGCTGTTGCGCTTGCCGCGCAGGATACGCTCGCAAATATGATCGCTGGGTTCGTTATTCTCATTGACAGGCCGTTTCGTGTCGGTGATCGCGTCGAACTCCCGTCCGGCCAGGTGGCAGATGTTTTGTTCATCGGCCTGCGTTCAACGAGAATGGTAAATTTGGATCGCAACGTGATCATCCTCCCTAATGCGGAGCTGGTCAAGGGCCGAATCGTCAATTACTCGTCGCCGTTCAGCGATATGCGCGTGGTGTTGAAGATGAATGTCGGATATGGAACAGAGATTGAAAAAGTGCGGAACGTACTGCTCGAACTGGCGCGCAAGCACCCGGACATTCTTGCGGAGCCGGTGCCCACTGTTGAAATGACCGCACTCAATGACTTTTCCGTGGAGTGTACGTTGATGGCGCGGGCCTCGGATTTTACAAAGGCGGGGCCTGCAGCAAGTGTTCTCCGCGAACAGGCATATCGCCGGTTCATCGAAGAGCGTATCGAAATGCCGCTTCCCCAACGCGTGGTCCATATGACGTCCCAGAAACCCCAGTGACATCAACCGGGCTGCTTCAACTCAAACGCGAAGTACTCTACCATGGCCGGGTGTTTGACCTCATCGTTGATCAGGTGCAATACCCGTCCGGCAACAAAAGCGTCAGGGAAATTGCACATCATCCGGGCGGAGCCGTGTGCGTTCCCATGATCGGCAATGATCACCTGTTGATGATAAAGCAACTGCGCTATCCGTTCGGACGGCATCTCCTGGAACTTCCGGCCGGCAAGCTTGATCCGGGCGAGGACCCGATGCATGCCGCGGCGCGGGAACTCGAAGAAGAAACCGGATGGATCGCGGGTTCAATGGAGAAGCTGACCTCCATATACACGACTCCCGGTTTTTGTGACGAAGAATTGCACATCTATCTTGCAACCAACCTGACACAATCTCCTCACGGCCCGAAACGCGAAGAAGGAGAGTTTAGCATGACCGTACACCAATTCCCGCTGGCCGATGCGGTTCGAATGGTGATTGACGGGGAAATCAAGGATTCCAAAACCATTGCCGGAATTCTTCTCGCAGAACGAAAGCTGAAAGGTGGTGTATGAACGAACGCCAGTACCGGCTTGACTTGAAGGAGTGTATTGTCAAAAACTGCGGCGGTGAACTTGCCGAGATTTCCTATTACGAGCGGAACAACTGGGCGACGGTTGAACTGGAATGCAACACCTGCAAGCGAAGATTTGTGGTGAAAGTGGAATGCTGAGCTTCGCCCGATGAATCCCGTCGAACTTATACGAAAAAAACGCGATGGCCGCGCGCTGACCAAAGAAGAGTTGCAGGCGTTCATCAGCTCGTTTGTAAAAGGTGAAATTGCCGATTATCAAATGTCCGCCTTCTTGATGGCCGCGTTCCTGAAGGGCATGACGGCCGAAGAGAGTGCGGCGTTTACCGATGTCATGCTTCACTCCGGTGAGGTGGTCGATCTCTCGATGATTCCGGGAATCAAGGTGGACAAGCATTCGACGGGCGGAGTGGGTGACAAGGTTTCGCTGATCCTCGCCCCGATGGTTGCCGCGTGCGGCGTTCCGGTGCCGATGATTTCCGGCAGAGGACTTGGCCACACGGGCGGCACACTCGACAAACTCGAATCCATTCCCGGCTTCCGTACTGATCTCAGCATCAAAGAGTACCGGAATGTCATCGAGGAAACCGGACTGGCATTGATCGGCCAGACAAAAGAAATCGCCCCCGCCGATAAACGCATGTATGCGCTTCGCGATGTGACCGCCACGGTTGAATCCATTCCCCTGATTGCGGGAAGCATCATGAGCAAGAAGCTCGCGGAAGGCATTGACGCACTTGTGCTCGATGTGAAAACCGGCAATGGCGCGTTCATGAAATCGTATGAGGATTCGCTTGCTCTTGCCCGCGCGCTGGTTGATATCGGAACAACCATGGGCAAGCATACGCTGGGTTTTATTACGGATATGAATCAACCGCTCGGGATGGCTATCGGAAATTGGACGGAAGTCGTCGAATCCGTGGAGTGTTTACGCGGCAAGGACGTCCCTGATCTGATGGAAGTGACGTATGTGCTTGGCGGCGCAATGGTGTACCTCGGAGGAAAAGCAGGATCAATGGAAGAGGGAATGAAGCTTTGCCGTTCCGCAATCTGGTCAGGGAAGGCCTACGAGAAGTTTCTTCAACTCGTGAAGCGTCAGGGTGGCGATGTGTCGTACCTTGAGCAATTCTCACGGTACGATCGTCCGGCCTGCACGTTTTCGGTAAAAAGTAAATCGACGGGCGTCGTGAATGGATTTGAAACTATGCGCATTGGCCTTGTCGGGATTGAACTCGGGGCGGGGAGAATGTCCGTGAAGGAGAAAATCGACCCGAAGGCGGGTATTATTCTCAGGAAAAAAATTGGAGACAGCGTATCGGCGGGGGAGGAGTTGGCGGTTCTGTACACCGACAGGGAACAGGCGGGGCATGCCGCTGTACGCGACCTTGCCTCCTGTATTCATGTTTCTTCCTCAAAGCCGGAACCGCGGCAGTTGATACAATCGGTCGTTGCCGCGGACGGCATTCGGCCGTGGCAATCTCCGGTATTGTATTGACATTCAACGAAAAACGCGCTACTTTCTTCCCAAGTGTATGAACTACCAAACTTCACGCATTCCGCTTTCCCGTATCACATCACACTGAGTTCTCAGGAGTCGCCGTGACATCCATAAAAGACATGTTGAAAGACCGGCAGGTGTTCACAGTGTCCAAGGATGCGACTGTCCAGCACGCAGTGGAGCACATGGCGCGCAACAATATCGGAGCGGTAACGGTTATGGACGGTACGCGTCTCGTCGGGATTTTTTCCGAACGTGACGTGATTAACCGGGTGATGGCGAAACACTTGAACGCGGCAATGGCCTCCGTTTCCTCGGTGATGACGTCGAACCTCGTCGTGGCAAGCTCTGACGAAACGCCGGTTTCATGCCTGAAGAAAATGAAAGCCGCCAATTGCCGTCATCTTCCCGTGGTGGAAGGCGACAAGCTTGTCGGTGTGATTTCGTTGCGTGACCTGTTGCAGGTTGAGCTTTCGGAGAAAGACAGCGAATTGCAATTCCTGACCGACTACATGTTCCACGTCCCTCCCGGCGTGGAAAAGAAGTACCATCATTAATTCCGGAGATTTCCAGTGCCCGTTGTGACATTCCATCATGAGCATCGTTCCTTTGACGTGGAGCCGAATACCAACCTGCGCGCACTGATGCTCAAGGTGAATGTACCTCCCTACAAAGGATTGGATTTTCTGACCAACTGTCGTGGCAATAATTTTTGCGGCACATGTGCGGTTGAAGTTGTTGACAATAAAGGCGCGTCACCGCAAGGCAAGGATGAGCAGGGCACGCTTATCGGCAACCTCGCCATCGCCCACGTTCTGGAAAAAAACATCCGGCTGTCGTGCCAGACCACCATCACCGGCGACATGGTTGTCAAAACACATCCGCTCCGGATGATCGACAAGAAAGCAACGAAGGAACGCTTTGCCCTGTTGGGCATGACGTCATTTTTTGTGCTGGCGTTTCTTGGCATCTTTGTCTTCATGGTTCTCGATATGATCAAGATGTTCTAAAACGGCTTTGACCTTGGGGGGAGCACAAGTTTTGAAGGGGCGAGGAATAACCGACTCGCTTTTTTTATGCGCGAGGGAATGAGTCGATCATTTGCGCGCACAACGGGGCACTATCTCACCAGCCTGCAAGGAGGTTGCACCATGTATGGTACCTTGAATCCGGATGAATTGAGTGCGTTAACGGAAGTTCTGAAGGAGCATCTGACGGATTTGCGGGGGGAGATTCTCGAAACGGATGACGTTGCATCGAGGCAAATGATGCATCAGAAGGAGGAAATTCTGCGAACCATCCTCTTAAAGTTTGAACGCCACAAAGAGGCGGTGAACAGATTCCAAAAAGTATAGAAGAGTCAAGCCGGGTTTTGCAGGATGTTCAGCAACGCCTGGTGAAGACGGCCGTTGCTTGCGAGCATGTGCGGGGTGTGTATGGTCGAATCCGCCCCTGAAAAATCCGTTACCACGCCACCTGCTTCCCTGACGAATAGTATTCCCGCCGCCATATCCCAAGGATTGAGATTCGTTTCCCAGAATCCATCTAAACGCCCTGCCGCAACATAGGATAGATCAAGCGCCGCCGAACCCAGCCGCCTGACTGCTTGGGCTTTTACCAGCACGTTCACGAAGCGCTCGATCGTGTTGTCCGGGTTGCTTGCAATGTCGTACGGAAACCCCGTGACAAGCAGACTTTGAATAAGCTCTGACGATTTCGAGACATGAAGCCGCCTGCCATTGAGATACGCGCCTGAGCCCTTTTCCGCCGTAAACAATTCGTCAAGATTTGGATCATAGACAACGCCCGCAATGAGCTCTCCCTTATACTGCAAGCCGATGGAAACGCAAAAGATCGGCAGTCCGTGAAGGAAATTCGTGGTTCCATCCAAAGGATCGATCACCCAGACATAGTCGGATGAGCCGCTTCCGCCGCTTTCCTCGGCAAGAATGCCGTGCGACGGGTGGTGACGTTTGATGATGTCGATGATCTTCTTTTCCGCGTTGCGGTCAATCTCCGAAACGAGATTGCGTTCCTCCCCCTTTTTCGTCTCGATGTTTTTTACCTTGCCGACGCTGAACTTCAAAAACTTTCCCGCTTCTTTCGCGGCTTCGATGGCGATGTTGAGCATACTGCAAATGGTTCCTTGGATTGTATGTTTAGAAGATACCAAAAAGCGGAAGGGGAAGCGAGGGGATATCCAATGACGAAGTCAATCAGGGGACGGAGTAGTCAATCAAATTCCATTCCTCAATCTCACGTCCGGTTTGAATTCGTTGCTTTGCGATGCCCACTCCCGGCAAAAGCCAGCTTGTTGTATTTCCAGTCCGCGCACCGTCCCACCACTCTTGTTCTACAACGTAGCAAACCGCATGCGCATTGACTGGGATCGAAGTTGTTTCAATGGCATGGACAACGGTGGACTCATTGTAATCAGGTTCAAAGATAGCCCACTGCTTTCCAGGAACAAGAGGGAAAATCATTGTCGCGAATCCAAACTGAGTGAAAAACCTGTTGTACATGTGAAGAGAGTCACCAGTTTGGCGAACAAATAATGAGTCTGTGGATGATGGTTTTGTAAGGCGCCACCACGACCTTGGCTTGCCGCCAACAATCACATCGCGCACTGATTGGACAAGAACTGTATCGGAACTGCCGAAGCGTTGTACGGCATACTGCCACCATGCTCCTTGGCGGTAAGGAAACTGTGTGATTGCGAACGGGGGGAGAACATCAGCGTTCCGAACCGAAAAACTCACCGTACCGGTGAAACCCTCAAACAGCGCAGAAACAAACCGTGGCTTGAATGAAACCGGCCGGGTTGAAATCATCGAAGTATCGCTTGTTAAAGTATCGAGTCGGACAAGAACCCCAACCGAGTCCCGGATGCCTATGATGCATCTGCCCCCGTTGTATCCGGTGACGTTGTACGTAACCGCCAGCTTCGCTCCGGAGAAAGTGACTGCCCGATCCACAGAATGGAGAAGGTTTCGAGCGTC
>CAZJYO010000045.1:0-13495 GCA_964550275.1 uncultured Chitinophagales bacterium | reverse complement strand
CCGATTTTGTATATTTTTCAACTTCCCTAGCTCGTAATTCCAACAAAGAACCAGGCAGGACAGGAGTTTTCAGTGGATAAAGCGACTCGTTTTTTTACTACAACGGATACGGACCGAAAGTGGCATCTCGTTGATGCAGACGGCAAAACTCTCGGTCGTGTTGCCTCAGAAGTGGCGAAACTGCTTCGCGGCAAGCACAAGCCGACATTTACGCCGAATGCGGATATTGGTGATTTTGTGATTGTCGTGAATGCCGCAAAAGTAAAGCTCACCGGCAAGCGCGCTGAATTGAAAGAATACTTCAGCTATACCGGATATCCCGGTGGCGGTACATTTACGAAGTTCCAGGAGTTGATTCGCAAGCACCCTGAAAAAGTATTTGAGCACGCCATCAAGGGAATGTTGCCGCACAATAAACTCGGGCGGCAGATCATCAGGAAATTGAAAGTGTACGGCGGTGCTGAACACCCGCACTCCGCCCAGCAACCCGCATCGTTTTCCATAGCGAACTAGAACCGGAGTCAGACCAGATATGCATACTCATCAAACCCAAACCATCGGCAGAAGAAAAACTTCGGTAGCGAGAATTCTTCTTTCTCCGGGTTCAGGCAAAATTACCATCAACCGCAAGTCCCTCGAACAGTATTTCCCGCTCGAGACACTGCGCACGGCCATTGTGAAGCCGTTTCAAGTAACGCAAACAACCGGCAAATATGACGCAAGAATCAATGTTGAGGGTGGCGGTAGTACAGGACAAGCCGGCGCAATTTCTCTCGGTATTGCACGGGCGCTCGTTGATGTCAGTGATGACAATCGTTCACCGTTGCGTACCGCGGGACTTCTGACCCGCGATCCCCGTATGGTGGAACGCAAGAAGTACGGACAGAAGAAGGCCCGCAAGCGATTCCAGTTCTCGAAGCGTTAATCGGTAGTTGTAAATAAACATACTCTGGGATTCTCCCGGTTGTGTCCGCCGATGCGGCGGATTCCGGGAGAAGATGAACAGAGTAGAAGATCAAACACAAACCAAGGAACACACATCATGTCTCGCGTAGAAGTCGCGGAGCTGTTGGCCGCAGGGTGTCATTTCGGACACCTTACCCGCCGTTGGAATCCCAAGATGCGTCCCTATATCTTCATGGACCGCAACGGGATTCATATCATTGATCTCAAGAAAACACAAACCCTTCTGGACGAGGCCTGCAACGCCGTGTCCAACCTTGTCTCTGAAGGGAAAAGAATCCTGTTTGTCGGCACCAAGAAGCAGGCACAGCAGGTCATTAAGGATGAAGCCATCCGTTCAGGCCAGTTCTACGTGTCCGAGCGCTGGCTTGGAGGCTCGCTGACGAACTTCACCACGATTCGCAAGAGTGTCAAACGTCTGACGAACATCGAGAAGATGGAAAGTGATGGTACGTTCGACAAGATTACAAAGAAGGAAGGACTGTTTCTTACCCGCGAGCGGGACAAACTGAACGACGTTCTTTCCGGTGTTGTTGAAATGACGCGGCTTCCGGGTGCTTTGTTTGTCATTGACGTGAAGAAGGAAGCGATTGCGGTGAAAGAAGCCCGCCGGCTCGGCATTCCGGTGTTCGCAATTGTGGATACCAACTGCGATCCGGACGATATTGATTATGTCATTCCGGCCAATGACGACGCCATCAAATCAATTCAGGTGATCACCAAGGCGTTTACAGATGCAGTTCTTGACGGCAAGGAGAGGGCATCTGCCGCCAGCCAGATGGAATCAGGCGAAGAAGCCGAATCGGAGAAAGATGGTGGTAAGGAAGAGAAATCACGTGCGCACGCTGGTGCGATGGAAAAGAGGTAATAGTGGAGACTATGGAAATCACAAGCGAAATGATCAAGAAGCTCCGTGACAAAACCGGAGCCGGGATGATGGACTGCAAGCGTGCGTTGGAATCAACGGGCGGTGATATGGATGCAGCCATCGAATACTTGCGGAAAAAGGGGGCCGCGGTGGCCCAGAAACGCGCCGACCGCGCGGCCAAAGAAGGCATCATTGTTACGCGTGTCTCTCCTGATGGAAAACTTGGAGTCGTCGTTGAAGTGAACTGCGAGACGGATTTTGTTGGTCGCAGTGATGATTTTACGGGATTTGCACAGGGCGTTGCCGAAGCAATCGAGAAACACAAGCCGGCGTCATTGGACGCGGTGCTTGAGCTGAAAAATTCCTCCGGAAGAAAAGTCGCTGATCTCATGAACGACCTTCTCTCCAAGGTTGGCGAAAAGATTGATGTCCGCAGGTTTGCCATTTACGAATCCGGGAGCGGACTCACGAGTTCATACACCCATCTCGGAAGTAAGATCGGTGTTCTGGTTGAGATTGACGGAGAAGGAGACCCGAAGACGGTCGGACCGATGGGAAGAGACATCGCCATGCAGGTTGCGGCTATGAACCCGCAGTATATCTCCCGGGACCAGGTTTCAAAGGATGTCGTTGACCGAGAGCTTGACATCTATCGCACGCATGCGAAAAATGAAGGCAAGCCCGACCAGGTGTTGGATAAGATTGCAACCGGCCGGCTCGAAAAGTTCTATCAGGAAGTGTGTCTGATGGAACAGACGTTTATCAAGGATCCAGGAAAGACCATCAAGGAATATCTCCAGAGCGCAGGGAAGGGCCTGATGATCAAGCGATTTCAACGCTACCACCTTGGAGAAGAGACCAAGTAATTCACTGCTCCCGCACCGTGCCAATGTGCGGGAGTTTTTGTATTATCACTTCGTCCTATGCCCAAACCTCAATACAAGCGTATCCTGCTGAAACTCAGCGGTGAAGCCCTGATGGGCGACCAACAGTTCGGCATTGATCCGAAAGTACTGAAGCAGTATTCGGAAGAGATCAAGGCCATTCATGATCTCGGTGTCCAGATCGGCATTGTCATCGGCGGCGGCAACATTTATCGCGGCGTTTCCAATTCCTCCGATAATATCGACAAGGTGACCGGGGACCATATGGGCATGCTCGCAACCCTCATCAACGCTCTTGCGATCCAGAGCGCCCTGGAGCATCATAGCATGGTGACCCGGTTGATCTCGGCGATTCGTATGGAAGTGATCGCTGAGCCGTTTATACGCAGGCGGGCTGTGCGCCACCTGGAAAAAGACAGGATCGTCATCTTCGGCGCTGGAACCGGCAATCCATATTTTACTACTGATACAGCCGCGGCTCTCAGAGCAGTAGAAATCGAAGCCGATGTTATTATCAAGGGAACGCGCGTGGACGGTGTCTATGATTCTGACCCTGAGCACAATCCTTCTGCATTCAAGTTTCAGGAAATATCCTATCTTGACGTTCTCAAGAAGGACCTTAAGGTGATGGACATGACGGCAATAACATTGTGTCGCGAGAACAAACTTCCGATTCTCGTGTTCAATATGAACAAGCCGGGAAATCTCAAGAGTCTCGTCCTCGGTGAACCGGTCGGGACGCGGGTTCTCGAAGCACCGGCCACCAAGCATTGATCAACGGGGTACGCCATGGTTGAGACAATTCTAAAAGATGCGCGCGAAAAAATGCACAAGGCGTCCGAAGTCGTGCGCCAGGAACTGATTAAGATCCGCACCGGCAAGGCAACAACCGCGCTGTTGGACGGCATCAAAGTGGACTATTACGGTTCGATGGTTCCTCTTTCCCAGGTGGGAAACGTGAGTGTTGGCGATATTCATTCATTGACCGTTCAGCCGTGGGAAAAGACAATGCTTGACGCCATCGTCAAGGCAATCCAGACAGCAAACCTCGGTCTGAACCCGACGAAAGACGCTGATATTGTCCGTATTCCGATTCCTCCGCCGAACGAGGAACGCAGGCGTGAATTGGTAAAGCTGACAAAGAAATTCGGCGAAGACGGGAAGATAGCCGTTCGTAATATCCGCCGTGATGCCATTGAACATCTGAAGAAATCTGAAAAAGCCGAACATCTTTCCGAGGATGACCGGAAACGGGCGGAGCAGGAGACTCAGAAAATGACGGACAAGTTCATCAAGGATATTGACACCCTTCTAACGATGAAGGAAAAGGAAATCATGGAAGTGTAGCGGAATTTGCCACCGCCGCTCCTCAAGCCGACCCCGATGGGTCGGCTTTTCTTTTGCAACAAACGCCAACCGCCCAGCGTACTATCTGCAAGTAGGGTACAACATTTCGGGAGATTCACATGACATCATCCGGGGACATCAAACGGCTGTATAAATCACGTTCCGATCGCATGATCGACGGTATATGCGGAGGAATCGCTGCGTACTTCCACCTGGATTCGACGCTCGTCCGCATTGCGTGGCTGGTGTTAACCTTGTTGGGCGGGTCCGGCATCATTCTCTATATCCTTGCAATGATCATCATGCCTTCAAACCCGGTTACAGAAACGCCGGCATCCAAACCGCAGTCATCGCGTTCATCCCAGAAGTTCTGGGGTGTTCTCCTCGTGGCAATCGGGACCATCTGGTTGCTCGGCAATCTCGGAATCTCGTTTTGGAATTACTGGTGGGGTTTCTCCTGGGAACTGGGTCTTGCCGTGCTTCTTATTCTGGTTGGCGTGGGGTTTCTGTTTGGAGGAAGGAGTTATGTCTCCCAGTCCGCGGATGCTTCACAACCTGCAAGTTCATCGCAGGATGAGGGCCAGCCGGTTTCTGCGCTAGAACCGGTCCCATCGGTTCAGCCGAAGAAACTGTACAGATCAAGAACCGAGCGGAAGCTCTTTGGAGTTTGCGGCGGGCTGGGGAAGTACCTTAATCTTGATCCGACCATCGTGCGGTTGTTGTTTATCGTTTCAGCTGTTGCGTCGTTTGGGATAACGCTGTTCGTGTATCTCGTGATGATTATCGTGGTTTCCGAGGAGCCGCTGGCAGTGCAGACAGCATAGATTCAATGTGCTTCCAACCAGTTTCTCCCTGAACCCGTCTCAATCTGAATGGGGACCGAGAGGGAGAGAGCGTTCTGCATTCTGTCCAAAACCAGTGCCTTCATCGTCTCCAATTCCTTCAACGGCACTTCAAACACCAGTTCATCGTGAACCTGGAGAAGCATTGTGCTCTCCAGGTGTTGTTTCATGATGTCTGTATCAATCGCGATCATGGCGGTCTTAATCATATCAGCAGCCGTTCCCTGAATCGGCATGTTGATTGCCTGTCTCTCTGCGTTCCCGCGCACGTTTGCATTCCGGCTGTTGATTTCACTGAGATACCTGCGGCGCCCGGTGAGGGTTTGCACATAACCGGTACGACGCGCTGAATCGATGGTATCGGTGATGTATTGTTTCACCTTCGGAAACCGCTCGAAATAGCGCGCAATGATTTCCTTTGCCTCGGTCTGTGAAATTTCCAGCCGCGTTGCCAACCCGAACGGCCCGATCCCGTACATAATTCCGAAATTCACTTCTTTTGCCTTGCGTCGCATATCGCGTGTCAGTGCTGAAATCGGAACGCCAAATACTTTTGCCGCGGTGGAGGAATGAATGTCTTCATTGTTTCTGAACGCCTCGAGAAGCCCTTCGTCGCCGCAAATGTGCGCCATGACGCGCAATTCAATCTGCGAATAGTCCGCGGAAAACAAAACGCAATCCTCTGACCCGGCGATGAATGCCTTTCGGATTGCACGTCCCAGCTCTGTTCGAATCGGAATATTCTGGAGATTCGGGTCGCTCCCGGAAAGACGGCCGGTTGCGGCCACTGTTTGGTTGAATGAAGCGTGAATTCTGCCGGTGCGTGGGTTGACAAGCTGCGGCAAGGCGTCGATATACGTGGATTTGAGCTTTGTGTACTGGCGGTACTCAAGTAGTTTCTCAATGATGGGATGCTGGCCCTTCAGAACTTCAAGAACGCCGACATCTGTGGAAAATCCGGTTTTGGTTTTTCGTACGGGCGAAAGGTTGAGCCGCTTGAAGAGAATATCGGCAAGTTGTTGGGTGGAATTAATGTTGAACTGTTCGCCAGCATCCTGGTAAATGGAGCGAACCAAGCCGTCTATTTGGCGTTCAAGTTCTTTCGACATCGAACCGAGGTAGGGAACATCAAGGGAAATGCCGGCGAATTCCATTCTCGCGAGAACGGGAATAAGGGCGAACTCAATTTCCTTACACAGCTTCATGAGTCCAGCCTGTTCGAGTCTCACTCTTTGCAATGCATGCACCTGGAGTGCAATGTCAGCCCTTTCCCCAAGAAAATCCGCCAACTTCTCGACAGGTACTTCCGTGATCTCTTTCCGCTCCTTTCCTTTTCCCACGACGTCGTCGAATGACATCATGGAATAACCAAGATATTCAGAGGCGAGCGATGAAAGACTGTGTTGCGCATCAGCCCTCAACACGTAACTTCCCACCATGGTATCGAATTCGGTCCCTGCCAGTTGAATGTCAAGCCGTTGCAGTGCAAGCATGTCTTGTTTGACGTCATGCCCCGCTTTTTTTATTTCTCCATTCTCGAGTATCGGCTTGAGCCATTTGATAATGACGTCGAGAGGGATCCCGACGGTATGTTGTTTTGCCCCGGACTTTTCCAGAGGGAAGAGCCCGTCGTTTTCGACTTGTTCTGCGGTCTCCGATTGCACAGGAACGAACCAGGATTCACGATCTTTCCATGAGAAAGCGATTCCCGCAAGAGCCCCTTTCATGATTTCGTGCGAAGTGGAGAGGGTGACAAGCGAGATACGTTTTGTATTGGATAATTTTGTGCAAAGCGCCTGGAAGTCCTCCAATCGTGTGACACAGGCATAGTGATGTGCTTCGGTTGAGATATCCTTCTTGCCGGGCGCAGTCACTGCGGGAGCTATACCACCGGTCGAAGCAGGAACGAGATCGTCAAACAGCTCAGTGTCCCGCAGTTTTCCCGCCAGCGATCGGAACTCCAATTCGCCAAAGAGCTTGATGAGCGTCGTCGTGTCCCTCCGCGCGGCGCGCAGAGTATGAAAATCTACATCAACCGGAACATCGGTTCGAATGGTCACCAGGTCCCGTGAGAGCAGGGCAATATCCCTGCTGGTCTCCAGTTTTTCGCGTAATCCCTTCTGGGGAATGTCGTTGATGTGGTCGTAAAGCTCCTGCATCGAACCGTATTTCTGGATCAACGGGATCGCAGTTTTTTCTCCCACACCTTTAACGCCGGGCACATTATCGGATGAGTCGCCAATAAGTCCGAGGACGTCAATCACCTGATCCGGACGCACGCCGAACTTTGCCTGTACGCCGCCTTCATCAACGATTTCGACCTCGCCCCCGGCCTTTGCCGGTTTGTACATCTTGATCAGCGGAGAAATCAACTGCATGAAGTCCTTGTCGCCGGTGACCAGATACGTCATGACGCCTTCCTTCTCGGCGCGCCGCGCCAGAGTTCCAATGACGTCATCCGCCTCGTAGCCGGGCACCTCGATCAGCGGAGTGTTGAATGCGCGCACAACCTCCTTGAGTTTGTCCATCTGGGAGGCCATGTCCTCCGGCATTTTCTGCCGCGTCGCTTTGTACGAAGGAAACATGGTGTGGCGGAATGTAGGTTGCCGCGTATCGAACACCACCGCAATATGTTCCGGTTTCTCGTCTTCAAGGATGCGCATGAGCGCCGTGACAAATCCGTAGACAGCACTGGTGTTGACGCCCTTGCTGTTGAGCAGTGGTCTGTTGATAAAGGCAAAGTACGCCCTGTACGCAAGGGCCATACCATCGAGCAGGAAAAGTCGTTCAGGTCGGGGCACAGTTCAGCCGGATGTTGATGAAGGGCTCATGCCTGTTCCTCTACCACCTCTTCGCTGGAGCGTACAGGAACGCGTTGCGGGTCGCGGAGGTTTTTGTAGAGTATCCAGCTGAGGGCAATCAGGAAAGCTCCATTGAGCACAAACGACAAGCTCATCCCGATATACCCGGTGATGAAGCCGCCTAATGGCGGACCAATGGTGTTTCCCAAAAGCGTCAGACTTGATGCGATTGCCATCATGCCTGCTTTTCGATCGCTCGGAGAATGGATGCTTGTCAATGAATACAAAGCGGGAAGGATTCCTCCGCGGAAGAATCCGAGGCATGCTCTCAACACGCCAAGTTGAACGAGATTCGTAACGAGTGCGTGACAGATGTATGCCATACCGACGATGCCCACGGCGATCGTGAGGTTTTTCCGGTAGCCCTTCCGATCATTCCTGTGTCCCCACCACGGTGCGGAGATGACCATGAACAGTCCGGAGATGGAAAGAATGCCGCCGGTGAGTGTCGCAAGATATTCCGTTTCAGCATCAAATCCTTCGATGAAAAGAGAAAAGAGCGGCTCGATCATCAGAACCGCCATCTGACTCATGACCAAAGCCAAAGCAACAAGGCGCAGGTGCTTATCAGAGAGCATCAAGCGGGCATTGTCTAAAACCGTGTATCGCTTCGCTTCGTGTGTCCCCTTGTCGGCCTCTATGACTGTTGCGGCAACAACAATTCCGCCGATGCCACACAAGGCCGCGGTCACAAAAAAAATCTGACGGTATCCGATCATGTCTGCGAGAATTCCGCCGACAAAAGGGCCAAGAACCATTCCTGCGGCTGTTGAAGACTGCAGGAGGCCAAGGGCGTAGCCCATCTTGTGTTTCGGAGTATTTGTCGAGACGAGAGCAAGGGAGGAAGCAATGAACCCGCTTATTGCTCCCTGGACGACCCTGAAGATGACCACTTGCAGGGCGTTCTGTGCCAGGCCAATGAGCACTTGCGAGAGAGCGAGGCCGAGAATAGCGCGGACAACCATTGCCTTGCGTCCGTAACGGTCACCAAGTGTTCCCCAAAGCGGGGTGGCGATGAAAGCAGCAAAAAAAGTTCCGGCGAAAGCAATGCCGCTCCACATTGCAAGCGCGGACGGGTCAACAATACCAAGCGATCGGATGTACAACGGAAGGAATGGCACCACGAGGTTCATTCCAAGCATCGCGGCGAACTGTGTGCCCCAAAGGATGTAGAGATTCCTGCGCCACAGTTCCATCTATTGCTTCTTTTGCAAGTGGTTTGTCGCTTGCCAGTCCTGGAAATTCTTCAACAGACTTTTGCGAAAGGAAACTTCGGAAACAACTCTGGTTTTGATGTAGAGTTCGGTAGCGTCCTCAGGCCAGAAGACCACCGGCATCCATTCGGGCCCGCGTGTGCCGTTTGTCTCGACGAGTTGTTCGCGGGAAAGCGGATTGCCGGCGAGATACATGTACGGACTCGAGCGGTCATACCGGAACAACCGGACGGCCGCAAGACTGTCGAAAGAAAAGGTCACTTCACCGGTCAGAACACCGTTGTTGTCAAACAGCCGCTTGCGCACGTTCTGAATGCCGGGATTGTCAGCTTCAAATTGATTTCCTTCGAGGTAGAATTCAATCAGTTGACGGAAGTCGTCGGCGGAAATATCGGTTGAATCCTCTGATTCGGAATGAATGTTCACAAAACGGATTGTCGCCTCCCCGGAATGATCATTGCGGAGCTTGATGCGATACTCCTTGTTCTCGATAGTGAGACAACCTGCATGCAGGAGAAGGAGAAAAAATAGTATCAGATTAGGAATCGTGGAGCGGATCATTGTGGTTATGATGGTGCGTTGAATAAATATATTCAAAGGCGTTCCGAAATGCAAAGCTGGCAGCGTCTCAGGATGTTGCTTTGCGATCAGCCGAGACGGCTGATCCACACATATATGCAGTGGAACGACCGTCTCGGTCGTTCGCTGAGCTGCCAAACGGAGGCATGACCTGTTTGCGGGTCATACCTTTTTGCGGTATCTTTTTTCTGAAACACTTCATCCACCCGGACAGTCGTATTGCGTGAAGATTCTGTTTACGTCCTCTCTCGACACATCATTCATTCGTGAAGACCTGTCCATCCTGAATCGCCACTATGCTGTTGACCGCCTGGTTACAAAGGGGTTTCTTGCGCCTTTGGTTATTCTCATGCATGTGCTCAAAGCAGACGTTACGTTCACATGGTTTGCTTCCGTGTATTCCTTTTTTGTCGTTCTCTCTGCGAAGATGTTCGGCAAGCCGTCAATTATTGTCATCGGGGGCGCAGATGCGTCGAAGGAGCCTGCAATCAACTATGGGATCTGGCTGAGTCCATGGAAATCCGTTCTGGTGGGTTGGGCGATGAGACATGCAGACAAGCTATTGATTGTGGACCCGTTCTTTCGCGATGAGATTATTCGTCTTGCAGAATATGACGGCAACAACATTGAGTATGTTCCGACCGGATATGACGCTGCCATCTGGCAAGCCGGACAAGAAAAAGACACTTCAGTTCTCACGGTGGCTGTTTGTCATGATGAATGGAGGATGAAGAAAAAGGGGATAGATGTCCTTTTGGAATCCGCGCGTCGCTTCCCTGACATTCAGTTTCGGGTTGTTGGGATCGCGGAAGCGCTGATCAGGCAAATGAAGTCTCAACTGCCGTCGAATGTTGAGCTGATTGCATCTGTGCCTCGAGCGGACTTACTCCGCTATTATCAGCGAGCAAAAGTGTATTGTCAGCCCTCGTTTACCGAAGGGTTGCCCAACAGTCTTTGTGAAGCAATGCTATGTGAGTGCATTCCTGTAGGAACCAGTGTTGGTGGAATTCCTACTGCCCTCGATGGCGTTGGGGTTCTCGTTCCGTATGGAAATGTTGATGCGCTTGTTGCAGGGCTTGCGAAGGCGATGGAAATGCCGGACACGGTTGGGACATCAGCGCGGAAACACATAGCGGAACATTTCACCCTGACCCGGCGTGAAGAGTCTCTTGTGAAAGTCATTCAAGAGCTCCGGTCATGAAACTGTGCATTGGTCTTCTTGCGGCGAGTCCCCAATGGGAACAGTTGCTCCTCCAGGAAGGGGTTGCATGGCAACATGCTGACCTTCCGGGAGATGACTTGCATTCAGCATTCAGCGCACTGATAATTAACCGGGCTCTTTCCAAACAGGAAGGTGAAGCGGTTCAGGGTTATTTGCGTCGTGGCGGTGCGATTCTGGGTTACGCCGGCCATCTCACAGGTATCGGTGTCCGCTCAAGGCCTGCTCTGATTGAGTATCTCGTCGGAGAACCGGATTCATTGTTTCGGCTTCAGATTCTGGATGGAGCGTTGGAGGGAAGGATCGCTGTTGAGGCAAACATGGTGCGCACCCAAAACAATGAGTTCGCAGTCTTTGCCGGTGATCTCGGTGGCGGGGTTGCCGCTATCTTTCCATTTGACATGGACGTGCTCCTCGCTGACGATCGATCCATTGTCAAAAACTTCTATGCGCATCATGAACGGCTTCCGGCGGAACATGTCTCCCTTGCAAGCAAAGGGGAAATCAGACATCTCGTTGTTCAAAGTCTTCAGTATCTTCACCTGGCAAGGTCCATCCCGTATGTTCACCAATGGTACTTCCCGGATGGAGCGCGGAATGTGTTTGCATTTCGTGTTGATACGGATGGCGGTTCACGCGAAGACATTGATCGCTTGTATGCAATTGCGCGCTCCCGTGATGTCGGGATGACGTGGTTCCTCGATGTTCAAAGTCATGAGAGTTGGCTTCATCATTTTTCGTCGATGGTCGGCCAGGAAATGGGCGTGCATTGTTTCGAGCACAAAGTGTTTCCGGACGGTCCGGCAAATCTCGCCAATCTTCAAAAGGCAAAACGTTTGATGGAAACGGCAGGGATGGTTCCTGCCGGCATGGCTATGCCGTATGGATCATGGACTCATGAGATTGGCAGAACTATTGAAGAGATGCGGCTTTCGTATTCTTCCGAGTTCTCGTTTGCATACGATACGTTGCCAATCCATCCCATGGAGTTGAATCGGATAATGAACACGTTGCAGATTCCGATTCACCCGATATGCATTGGAAGTTTGCGGAAAGTTGGTTACAGTGAAAAAATGATGCATGAGTATTTCACGATGAAGGTCAACGAAAAGCTCGCTCGCACCGAGCCGCTCTTCTTTTATCACCATCCCTCGGATAGAAATACCGGCGTCGTAGAGTCATTGTTTGACCGGATGAGCGAAGAACAGATTCCAAACATCACGTTCTCCGCGTACGCACAATGGTGGAAGCTTCGTGAAGCTACCAGGCCGCGGTTTGAAATTCATGGTGACCAGTTGGCGATGGTTGCAAGAGAGAATCCCTCGTCGATTCATGTACGCGTGGTGATGGGCGGGAGGGAAGCGGTTGTCCCGACGTCATCTTCATTGGATTTGAAGAAACTGAGTTGGCGGGAATTGCCGGTGTGGGCAGGTCCACCCGTGGATATTCGTCGTATTCGCGAGTTTGATACGAGGGCTTTGGTCGCAAAACTCTACACAAAGTTTCAAAGGAAATTCCGATGAACGTCGTGATGGCAAGCTATGCGGCCGTATCCATCCTTCACGGCGGGCCAAACACACAATTGCGGAATACGGCCAAGCACCTCGCTTCACATGGTGTCAAGGTGTCCCTCTTTGATCCTTGGTCACCGTTCAGCCGGGAGAACTGCGATCTCTTTCATATCTTCGGCGCGAATATTGGAACGTACCATTTAGCAAGGGAGATTCATGCCCTGGGTATTCCCATTGTAACCTCTCCGATCATTTACAGCCGGCACTCTCCTGCGTTCATCAATACAATGCTCTCGTTCACGCGTGTTGCGCAGAGCGTGGGAAAAGGAATCTGGACGGACTACGCTCTGACGGCTGACATATGCAACTGGTCCGCGCGAGTCCTTCCGAACACAAAAGCTGAGGCCCAACTTGTTGTCAAAGGACTCGGTTGTCCGGAAAAGAAAGTCAACGTAATTCCCAACGGCGTTGACGAGCGCTTCGCCAAATCCAGCCCCGACCTTTTCACAAAAACATACGGGCTGAAGGATTTCATTCTTTCTGTCGGGCATACAGGCCATCGCAGAAAGAATGTTCTGATGCTCATCAAAGCACTGGGTCAATTTGATCATCCCGCCGTGATCATCGGAAGGATCATCAGAGGCGAATACGGAGATGCTTGCGTGCGGGAAGCGGCGAAGTACAAGCACATCAAGCTGATTGACGGGTTACCCAACGATTCGGACATGCTTGCTTCAGCATACGCGGCGTGCGATGTGTTTGCGCTTCCTTCGCTTTTTGAAACGCCGGGTATTGCCGCGCTGGAAGCCGGATTGGCGGGAGCCAAAGTCGTTATCACTCCTCATGGTGGAACGAAGGAGTACTTCAGTGATTTTGCGGAGTATGTTGAGCCGGACTCAGTCGAATCAATTCGCAAGGGTATTGAGACTTCCATTGCCAAACCGAAAACTTTGGATCTTCAAACCCATATTAGGAACAACTTCTTGTGGTCTCATGTGGCAGCGCGAACGGCGAAGGTATACCGCGAGGTTGGTGGCCAATAGGTGTGCGGAGAACGAGGGATTCTCTCTGTGGTTCCTTCGGACAGACAGAGAGGATAGATAATCTGAGATTTCTTCATCGGCACTCTGATTTCCCTCATCCCGGCCAGAACATCGGATCGGAAATTCACAGTTGGAACATATAGTGAGACGAGTTCTTCAGGTTT
>CAZJYO010000044.1:3593-13626 GCA_964550275.1 uncultured Chitinophagales bacterium | reverse complement strand
ACTCTCTCAGGGCTTCATGAAGTTCAAACGCATTCTTATTGCAGGCGGTTCGGTGTTCTTGCTGTTGATCGTGTTCGTGATGGACCTGATCCGCAAGAATGTTGCCCTCGGAATCGGCGGCATGAGCATAACGCGCAATCTCATGATTATCACCGCGATGGGCTTGTTGTACCTCGTTGTTCAGACAACCCTGCACAAGCGGCGCCACAGCCCCATGAAAAAACTCGGGGTGATGCTGATTGCCACGCTTGTGACACTCATTCTTGTTATCTCCGTCGGTGCATCCGGGAGCCAGCAGTTCGAGTCCAAAGAATACGCGCTCCTGCCGCTCGATTATGGAACGCTGTTCATCGCAACGACGCTCAGTGTGTGTCTTGGATTGTATGCTGTGGTTCTCCTCCTGCTTCTCGGCGACCTTGTGCTGTACAAGCGCAGTCGCGCCTCAATCCGGAATTTCCGGCTTCTGCTGATATTGACCGCAGCAACGGTCATCTCAACGCTCGTGCTGGAACCGCTCGAATCCAGCATCCTGACATCCGTTCTCTTCGGATGCACTATCCTTATTGCAGCCGTTGTTTCATTCCGGCTCTCGTGGATCGTTTATCTTACCAAGAAAGAAAAGCTCGTCAGTCTTGTGTACGGCTTCTTTCTTTTTCTCTGTCTGCTCGGACTGAATGTCGCGCTTCACCAATTTTCATCCGTCGATCAATCAATGTTGTATCATTCCCGGCCTCTTGGTCAATTCGTTTCGCTCATGCTGTTGTTTGGTTGCGTGTATTCGGGAATGGCGTTTGTCAGCACCCTGTTTCACTTGCCGACCGCCGAAGCGTTTGATAGAAAATCCACCGAGGTGACGTCACTGCACAACCTCAGCCGCCTGGTAACGCAGGTTTTTGATTTTGATGAACTGGTGAACACCGTGACCTCCATGACGCTGCAGGTGTGTGAAGCAAAAGCATGCTGGCTGGAGGTTCTCAAGAGTCCAGATGGTACAAAGACCGGAGTGGTGGTGTACTCGCCGGGGCAACGAACCGAGTTTCAGGCATTTCAAACAGTGGGGATGAGGAACATTACCGCGGACGAAATAGCGCGGCTGCTTTCAGGTTCGGGAGCGGAAATCAGGGATGAAGTTCTGCGGACGCGCGTCCCGACGGTTATCGATGACTTTTCCGGCGACCAGCGTTTCAAGCATCTGAAAAAAGAAAAAGTAACAACCGCGTCGATGGTCATTGTGCCTCTTGTTTCGCACAGCGGACCCATTGGTGTTCTGTATGCAACAAAAGATACAACGCACGGTTTCTTCAAGGATGATGTTGATGTGATTTCGGCGTTTGCCGATCAAGCAACCATTGCGATTGAGAATTCACGTCTCATCCGGACATCCATTGAGCGTGAACGCCTGGTACGCGAAATGATGCTGGCGCAGGAAATGCAGATGAAACTTCTTCCGCAAACGCTTCCGCAATTTCCCGTCCTTCAGCTTGATGCTGTTTCAACGCCCGCATTTGAAGTCGGCGGCGACTACTACGACGTTCTCCAACTCGATGCTTCGCGTCTCGGCATTGTTGTGGGCGATGTTTCCGGAAAAGGCGTCTCCGCGGCGTTTTATATGTCTGAAGTGAAAGGAATTTTTCAGTCGCTGTGCAAGTTGTATCCCTCGCCCCGTGATTTCGTCATCAAGGCGAATGAAGTCCTGTCTTCGTCGATTGACAAACACTCATTTATTAGCTTAATTTACGTTGTCGTCGATCTCGCATCCGGCACACTCACACTCTCCCGAGCAGGTCATTGTCCGATGTTGTTTGTTTCCGAAGGCAGGGCGCAATACATACGTCCGTCCGGCATGGGACTTGGCTTGAGCAAGGAATCCACCTTTTCCGACAGCATGGAACAGCAAACATTAACACTGCGGGAGGGGGATGTGTGCGTCCTGTACACGGATGGAGTTACGGAAGCGCGGCGCGGCGATGACGAATTCGGGTATGAACGTCTCATGGACGTTGTTTCACAAGCCAGCGCCAAATCCGCGGAAGGAATCAAAACGGAGATTCTCGACACGGTGAAATCCCACGTCGACCATCAAGCCAATGATGATGACCTGACCGTGGTTGTCCTGAAATGGCTTGGCAACGGACACAGACAGGCGTAGAACTCTTTTTGGAGGAATGTCACGATGAGTGAGTTTCGCATAGCACAACGGGAGCAGAAGAGCATTAACGTGCTCGAGCTGAAGGGATATCTCGACGCGCACACGGCGCCGAAACTGGAAGAGGCATTCCAGGGCTTGCTCAAAACCGAGCGTTACAGGATTGTCGTCAACTGCAAGGACCTCTCGTACATCAGCAGTGCCGGACTCGGCGTGTTCATGGCGTTCATCGAGGATGTTCGCAAGAACAAGGGCGACATCAAGCTGACCAACCTCTCTCCGAAGGTCTACAACGTTTTTGATTTGCTGGGCTTCCCTTTGTTGTATGAGATTTTCAAGGAAGAAGGAGAGGCCGTCCGCAAATTCTCCGAGGCCATGCGCTGAGCAGAAGACGCAGTGAAAGACCAGGTCTTAAAAATAGAAAGTAAAACTGATCGCCTGATTGACGTGCGCGAGTTTGTCTCGGCTGCCGCGCGCGAATGCGGCTTCGATGACGAAAGCGTCAGCAAGATTGCGCTCGCCATCGATGAGGCGTGTACCAACGTCATCAAGCATGCGTACAATTTCGACCCGAACCGGGAAATCGCCATCAGCGTACGCCAGGGAAAAAAGAAATTTGAAGTTGAGATTTCCGACACGGGCAAGCAGTTCGATCCCACGGGCATCTCTTCCCCCGATATGAAAGAGTATCTTTCCCATTACCGCCGCGGCGGCCTTGGAATTTTCCTGATGAAATCCCTGATGGACAAAGTGGAGTACAACATTTCACCCGGCCGTAACCAGGTTCGGCTCATCAAGTACCTTCCTCACTAGCAGTAACCCGTTGTTCCAATGAAACCACGAACGACACCCCGGAAGCGTTCCTCCGGACCATCCCGCGATTCCTACGAAAGCCATTTCGAACACACGGCGCTCTTTGAATTCAGCAAGGTTATTAATTCGTCGTCTGATCTGAAATTCGTTCTCAGTCATATTCTTTTGACGATCATGGGGAAACTTCTTTCCTCAAAAGGAATGGCGCTTCTTGCGTGCGGCAAAGGTCAGTTCCGTGCAGAAATGGTGAAAGGGTTTTCCTCCGAACTGGGGAACAAGAAATTCTCCATCAAATCGGTCACCCCGACGTTGTTGTTTCTTGACCGGTTGAGTCCGGCACGGCACCCGTGGGTGAAAGATCTGCGTACTGTGGGCGTCCGGTTTGTGCTTCCGTTGTTCGTCGCGGAGCGGCCCATTGGAATTCTCTGTTTCGGCGAACGGCTGTCAAAAAAGAAACTCACGGAGAAAGAAACAACGTATCTCCGTTCGCTGGCAAACATCTCGGCGACGGCAATTGAAAAGAATCGCAGTATCGAGGAGATGCAGGTTCTCAACCGCAAGCTTGACGGCAAAGTTCAGGAGTTGAACACGCTGTTCGAGCTTGGGAAGGAGTTCAGTGTCGTTCTCGATCCCGACAAGCTCATCCGCTTGCTGGTGTTTTCCATTCTCGGCCAGGTCGGCGTCAGCAGGTATCTCATTTGCCTCAGCAAGGGACCGGATATGGTTGTAGTGTCATCACGTCTGGATGGCGCGCTACCGCAGGGGGAGTTTTTGCACGGACTCAAAATCAAAAACGCCTCTCTGGTTTCCGACCTTGGCTCGAAACGCGGAATGTCCGCCGTTGAACCTCTCGTATCGCTCGGCATGAACGTCATTGTTCCAATGCAAATCCAGGGGGAAACCCGTGGATTGATTTGTCTTGGAGAGAAGCTCAGTCGTGAGCCGTATTCGCAGGCAGACCTTGATCTTCTTTCTTCGCTGGGCAATCTCGCGATTATCTCGCTCGAGAATGCGCGCTTGTTCAAAGAGGCACTGGAGAAGCAAAAGATGGAGGATGAGCTTCAGATTGCGCGGGAGATTCAAAAGGGGCTTCTTCCGAGCGTCTTGCCGGCCATTCCTTCCTTCGATATTGCTGCAACAAATATCTCTTCGAAACAGGTGGGCGGCGATTACTACGATGTCATTACAACGGGTGACGGAACGTATGTTATCGCCATCGGCGATGTTTCCGGGAAGGGAACACCCGCCGCGTTGCTCATGGCAAACCTGCAGGCCACAATCCGCGCTCTTGTGCCGCTTAAAATTTCTCTCAGCGAGTTGACGGCGCGCGTGAATAACTTGATGTGTCACAACACGGGCGCCGACAAGTTCATCACATTCTTCTGGGGGTTTCTCGATCCGGTTTCGATGGCCTTTACGTATGTCAACGCCGGACACAACTATCCGTTTTTGATACGGGCTGACGGATCGACTGTTCGCCTCGAATCGGGAGGCATGATCCTTGGCATTGTGCCGACAATGACTCCGTATGAGCAGGATCGCACTGCGTTCCATGCGGGTGATGTCCTTGTGCTGTTCACAGACGGCGTCAGTGAAGCGATGAGCAAAACCTCACAGGAATACAGCGAAGATCGTCTCGAGGCCCTTATCCGCGCACAACGTCACCTTCCGGCTCAAGCTCTC
Organism: uncultured Chitinophagales bacterium; assembly: GCA_964550275.1. Taxonomy (GTDB): domain Bacteria; phylum Bacteroidota; class Ignavibacteria; order UBA10030; family UBA6906; genus CAZJYO01. The sequence goes on along the minus strand of CAZJYO010000044.1, from coordinate 8,984 downwards.
ATTGACGCCATTCATCAGGATATTCTTCAATTCACACACGGCGCAATGCAGTCGGATGATATCACGCTCATGGTCCTGAAAGCCCTCCCGACTGTTTGATTGTCAATCTGTGATTGGATAGATTTCCTCCAGCTCAATCATCGATCCACTTCCAATTTCATTCATGAATTATCCTTTTTCATCCATAGAACCAAAGTGGCAAAAGTATTGGGACGAACACAAGACGTTCCGGACGACTGAAGCACAGGATCGCAAGAAGCTCTTTGTGCTCGATATGTTTCCGTATCCATCGGGCGCGGGACTTCACGTAGGCCACCCGGAGGGATACACAGCCACGGATATTCTCTGCCGGTTCAAACGAATGAACGGGTACAATGTTCTTCACCCCATCGGGTGGGATGCGTTCGGATTGCCCGCAGAACGCTACGCGATGCAAACGAATATCCATCCGCGGATTACTACAGAGCAAAACATTGGAACCTTCCGCCGTCAGATTAAGATGCTCGGTCTGAGTTATGATTGGGACAGGGAAGTCGATACGACCAACCCGGCGTATTACAGATGGACACAGTGGATTTTTCTGCAGATCTACAACTCGTGGTTTGATTACCGCGTGAACAAAGCGCGTCCGATTGCAGAGTTGATCCGAGAGTTTGAAGAATCAGGATGCACAGAGATCGATTGTTCGTTGTATTGTGACGATGAGACATGTTGCTTCACGGCTGATGGTTGGAAGAATATGAACAGGCGGGAGCGCCACGACGTTCTCAAGAATTTCCGCCTCTGCTATGTTGCCGAGATTCCTGTGAACTGGTGTGAAGCGTTGGGTACCGTGCTTGCAAATGAAGAAGTCGCTGAGTGGACCGACAAAGGATACACCGTTGAGCGACGGCCGATGAAACAATGGATGATGCGGATTACAGCGTATGCCGATCGTTTGCTTGAAGACAGCAAGACGCTGGATTGGCCGGCGTCAACCTTGGATCAACAGCGCAACTGGATCGGTCGCTCTGAAGGCGCCGAGATTCGATTTGCAGTGAAGGGTCTTTCCGAAGGCATCAATGTGTTTACCACGCGGCCGGACACCGTGTTTGGCGCGACATACATGGTTCTTGCTCCCGAGCATCCGTTGGTTCCGTCCATCACGACAGGTCAACATCGCGTGGCGGTAGAACAATACCAGGTGCAGGCGCGGACGCGCAGCGATCTTGAGCGCGGAGCCGCAGCGGAAAAAACCGGTGTCTTCACCGGCGGTTATGCATTGAATCCGGCCACGGGCAGCGAAATACCGGTGTGGATTGCCGACTACGTTTTAATGGGATATGGAACCGGCGCCATCATGGCCGTGCCGGGACATGACGAGCGTGATCATGCTTTTGCGATGGCATTCACATTACCAATCGTTGAAGTTGTTGCCGGCGGAAATGTCTCTGAGGCGGCGTTCAGCGACAATGAGAAAGGAACGCTTGTCAACTCGGCGAATGCTGAAGTTGATTTGAATGGACTTTCGCCGGCAGAAGCGCGCAAAAGAATTGTTCAATGGCTGGAGAAACGCGCCCTTGGTAAGGGCGCAGTGCAGTTCAAGCTGCGCGATTGGCTTTTCTCACGCCAACGATACTGGGGCGAACCAATTCCCGTTATTCATCTTGAAGACGGTACGATGGAGACTGTTGAGGAGCAAGATCTCCCGTTGCTTCTTCCTGAACTCGGAAAGTTTCAGCCGAGCGGAACGACGGAGTCGCCTCTAGCGCTTGCAACGGATTGGGTGAACGTGGTTGACAAGCGCACCGGACTCAAAGGCCGCCGCGAAACGAATACGATGCCCCAGTGGGCTGGTTCATGCTGGTATTATCTCCGTTATCTTGATCCGCACAACGATTCGGCTTTTGTTGACCGCGGCAAGGATAGATACTGGATGCCGATTGATTTGTACGTCGGCGGAGCAGAACATGCTGTGTTGCACTTGATGTATGCGCGGTTCTGGCACAAAGTGCTGTTTGATCTGGGGCACCTGAGCACGCCCGAGCCGTTTATGAAACTGCGCCATCAGGGAATAATCCTCGGCGAGGATTCACGGAAGATGTCCAAATCGCGCGGCAACGTTGTCAACCCCGACGAAATCGTCAAGGAATACGGCGCTGATGCGATGCGGCTGTTTGAGATGTTCATGGGTCCGCTGGAGGAAATGAAGCCGTGGAGTACTCGCGGCGTTGAAGGCGTGCTTCGTTTTCTGAATAGAGTGTGGCGGCTGTATGTCGATGATGAGGGGCGTCTTGAGCCCGATGTGAAGCATCTAGCAATGGACGCGGACCTTGAGCGGGTGTACCACGCAACGGTAAAAAAAGTTGGAGAGGACATCGAGGCGCTGAGGTTCAACACGGCGATCGCGCAAATGATGATTTTTGTGAATGAAGTAACGCGCAGGGAAATCCGTCCGCGGCAGATCCTTGAGCCGTTCGTTTTGGTTCTGGCTCCGTTTGCTCCCCACGTTGCAGAAGAGTTATGGCGCATTCTCGGGCACGATAAGAGTCTGGCGTATGAACCCTGGCCGTCCTATGACGAATCCAAACTGAAGCAAACGGAAGTGGAGGTCGTTTTCCAGGTGAACGGAAAGCTCCGTTCAAAAATCAGCGTTGCGGTCGATACACAGGAAAAAGAACTGGAAACGCTCTCACTGGCCGATGACGGCGTCCGGCGTTACGTTGATGGAAAGAAAGTCGTGAAAGTCATTGTCGTCAAGAACAAACTTGTGAACGTTGTTGTCCAGTAAGAAGCAGCGCATTTCTGTGGTTTTGACCACGCTCAATGAAGAGAACAACATTGACCGTTGCCTCAAGAGCGTTTCGTGGGCTGACGAAATCATTGTTGTTGATTCATTCAGCAGGGATCAGACAATTGAACGCGTGCGTGCATACACGGATAAAGTCTATCAACATGAATATCCCGGATCGAGTCGCCAAGTTGAGCGGGGTATTAACTATGCGTCCGGCGAATGGATTTTTGTTATTGATGCGGACGAGGAAGTGACGCCCGAACTTGCGGCTGAAATGGTATCGATCGCTGCAAGTAATGCCGGACATTCCGGCTACGATATTCTTCGCAAGCCGTTTGCCTTCGGCAAAGCGATTGAACATGGCGGCTGGTTCCCCGATTATCAATTCAGATTGTTCAGGAAGGACGGCTACCGTCCAAATCATGCAGAAGTTCACGGCGGGTTTGAACCGGCTGGCTCACGCGGCCGAATCGAAAAACTTCTCCTCCATCATACGTATGAAACGATCGCATCGTATCTCCAAAAAATGAATGATTACACGTCGCTGCAAGTATCGTCGAAGCTCAAGTCAAACCCTCATGCTAACGTATCGTGGCACAATTTTGTGTTGAATCCGCTTTCGCATTTTCTGCGCATGTTCGTTTCAAAGAAGGGATACAAGGACGGCTTCCACGGATTTCTCCTCGCAGCGCTTGATGCGATCTATTCCATGGCGTTGTATGCGAAGCTCTGGGAATACCGGATGCAGGTTAAGGCGGGAGGACCGGTTCCGCCGATCACCAACGCCGGGCTCAACAAGGTGAAGCACATCGCATGAGTATCTATCTCCGCGCACTAAGCTACCTGAAGCCCTACAAGGGCTATCTCGCGTTGTCGATGCTCTTTTCTCTTTTGTTCTCCATTTTCAGCGGCATCTCCATCTACCTGACGATTCCGTTGATGGAAACACTGTTCGCAAAGAACGCAGGGGGATCACCTGTGTCGCAGGTTTCTCCCGGCTCGGAATTGACGAGTGGACTCCGCGAATACCTCAGCGAGCAATTCCAGAGCATGATGTTCAGCGAAAGCATGGAGCAGTCGCTCTTTAACATCTGTGTCGTGATTGTTCTGGCGTTCCTCCTCAAGAATCTGTTCGGCTATCTCCAATCCAATCTCATGACGTTTGTCGAGCAGGGACTTATACGGGATTTGCGGAACCAGCTCTACCGGCAGATTCACGCATTGCCTCTTGCGTATTTTACCAATGAGCGAACCGGCAATCTCATTTCACGCGTCATGAACGACGTGACTGTGGTGAACTCAGGCATTTCGGCGACGTTCTACACACTCATCCGTGAACCGCTGCTTGTTCTGGTGTACCTGACCATTGCTCTCATGCTGAGTTGGAAGCTCACGTTGATCGCATTTGTTGTTTTTCCGCTGGTCCTTTTGGTTATCGCGATGGTTGGGCGCCGCGTCCACAAGGAAAGCGGACAGGTACAGGAACGGCTTGCTGATTTGAGTTCGGTGTTGTATGAGACCATTGCCGGCGTCAAGGTGGTGAAGGCATTTGCGATGGAGGATTTTGAGAATAAGAAGTTTGAACGGGAGAACAACAAATACTTCAGAACGGTGTTGCGGATTACGCGCGTCAGGAACCTCTCCTCGCCGACGACGGAATTTCTGAGCGCGCTTGCAGGCGGCGCGATCATCTGGTTCGGCGGTATGCAGGTGCTTGCGCACGAAACCCTGAAGGCAAGCGAGTTCCTGGGTTTTCTCTTCGCGATTTTCCAGTTGATGCCGCCTATCAAAGAACTCAGCAACGTGAACAACAGGATTCAGGAAGCCACTGCGGCAGGAAAACGGGTGTTTGAGATTATCGATATGGAGCCCTCAATTCGCGATGTGCCTGCACCGAAACGCATCGGCGATTTGTCGTCCTCCATCGAATTCAAGAGCGTTTCCTTCGTGTATGAGAAAGGCGACAAGGTTCTCGATAACATTTCCTTTACGATTCGAAAAGGTGAAGTTGTCGCGATTGTCGGGCCAAGCGGAAGCGGGAAATCAACTCTGGTTGACCTTGTGCCGCGTTTCTACGATCCAACCTCCGGCGTCATTACCATTGACGGCGTGGATTTGAAGGTTGCCGAGTTGAAATCCCTTCGAGAGCAAATCGGCATCGTCACGCAGGAAACGATTCTCTTCAATGATACCGTGCGCAATAATATTGCCTACGGACTTGAGGATTGCCCGCTGGAAAAAATCATCGCTGCGGCGAAGGCGGCAAACGCGCACATGTTTATCAGCGACATGCCGAGTGGTTACGACTCGGTAATTGGTGAACGCGGAGTAAAGGTCTCGGGTGGCGAACGCCAACGGCTGGCCCTTGCGCGTGCAATTCTGAAAAACCCGCCGATACTCATTCTGGATGAAGCCACGTCTGCACTTGATACCGAATCTGAAATTCTCGTGCAGGAAGCAATCGAACGCCTGATGTCAGGCCGGACTTCCATTGTGATTGCGCATCGTCTCTCGACTGTGCAGCACGCGGACCGGATCATCGTGCTGGATGGCGGGCGTATTGTCGAGTTCGGAAAACATAAAGAACTGCTGAACAACGCCCAGGGACTCTACAAAAA
>CAZJYO010000044.1:0-3493 GCA_964550275.1 uncultured Chitinophagales bacterium | reverse complement strand
TGGCGTTCATCGGACTTGTACCAATTCTTGTGTCCCTGTACGCAACAGTGACGAAGGGTTCATATCTCGCATTTGCAGCGGGTGCAGTGTTCGTTGCCGTCATGCGTGAGAGACGTTTGCTCATTGCCATCGCCATTGCCGTTATTCTCGTAATGACGTTCTCATCGCCATACGTGCAAGATCGCCTTGCTGGAATCTTCGACCTTCATCACCCGGAGAACGCCTCACGGCTGATGCTCTGGAAAACAGGAATGAAAATGCTTGCGGATTACCCGTTGCTGGGGATCGGCGATATCGATATGCACGAACTGTATCTCAACTACATGGAGCCCGGAGATCCCGCCCAGCACGGACACTTCCACAATATGATCGTCCAGTTTCTTGTGACGCTTGGGGTCATAGGTTTCATCGTTGTTGCCGCAATGTTCGTTCGTATCTGGCAGGTCGAGTGGAAAGCGTACCGGCAGGCAAAGGATGATTGGTTTGCCGGTTCTCTCGCGTTGGCCGGACTTGCTGTCTTCGTTGGATTCCAGGTGAACGGGCTTACGGAATGGAGCTTCGGTGATCAGGAGGTGGTCCTTCTGTTCTGGACTTCCGTCGGAATGACACTCGCAATCTCAAATTACCATTCGGGCAAAGCTACGGCTTGATATGGCGACGCTTTCGGTCATTACTCTCACCAAGAATGAAGAACACAACATTACGGAATGTCTTTCGGGAGTTCGGTGGGCGGACGAGTTGATTGTTATCGACAGTGGAAGCGTTGACCGGACAGTTGAAAAAGCGCGCGCCTTCACAGACAAAGTTCTCGCAAGCGAATGGAAAGGTTACGGCGCGACGAAAAACGACGGACTCAAACACGCCAAAGGTGATTGGGTGCTCTGGCTTGATGCTGATGAACGCGTCCCGCCTGGATTGGCGGATGAAATCCGGAGTGTCATTGCGTCCAGCGAACACAGAGTCGCTGCGTATTCAGTTGCTCGTCGGGCCTTTTTTCTTGGGAAATGGATCCGCCACAGCGGATGGTATCCGGGGCGGGTTGTCCGGTTGTTCCGCCGGGACCGTGGCTCGTTCAGCGCATCGCATGTGCATGAACACCTCGAGATCAACGGGGAAACCGGCGCGCTGAACAATGACTTGTTGCATTACACCGACCCGAATCTGTATCATTACTTTGCGAAGTTCAACACATACACGTCGCTTGCCGCAAAGGACCTTCTTGAACGCGGAGAATCATTCTCCACAGGCGATGTTCTTTTCAGGCCGGCATTCATGTTCGTGAAAATGTTCCTGTTTAGGCGTGGATTTCTTGACGGAATGCATGGATTTCTGCTCGCACTATGTTCTTCAGCGTATGTTTTTGTAAAATATGCGAAGCTATGGGAGATTAGTAGAAGAAAGGAACAGGTATGAGTGACGAGATGGAAAAGAATACGATCCTGCTGGCACAGCTTACCTACATGCTTCACGAAGCCGGTATGCACCAACTCGGAAAAGTGAAGAGTCCGATAACAGGCAAGCTTGAACGCAATCTGCCCGCAGCGCAAGGGACCATTGACATGCTGGATATGCTACATACCAAGATGAAGGGAAATTTGTCAATTGAAGAAGACAAGATGATGGCTAACATTATCCGCGAGTTGAAGCTGAACTACATTGATGAAATGGGGAAACCTGAGCCACAGCCGGAACCGGAAGGCAAGAAAGCAGAATGAAGTTTGGCATTATCGGAAATCTTGCGAAGCCCGGGCTGGGAGAAGCTGTTGATCGTCTCATTGGGAGTTTGAAGAAGCACTCCTTGGAGTTTGTGGTTGATGAGGAGATCGCAAAACTGCTGAAAGGCCGCTCCGGCATTGCGACGGCGGGACGCGAAGGATGCGTTCAACAAGCCGATATGGTTGTGACATTCGGAGGCGACGGGACATTTCTTGGCGCGGCGCGCCTCGTAGGACGGTTCGCCAAACCGATTCTTGGCATCAATCTTGGGAAGCTTGGTTTTCTCGCAGAAGTCGCACCCCAGGAAATCGAGAAGGCGGTTGAAGACTTGGTTGCAAAGCGGTATGTGGTAGAAGAACGACTGTTGCTTGCAGCGACCTCAAGGGCGATTTCGGGAAAAGTGCTGCACGCCGTGAATGATATTGTGTTGGATAAGTCGCGGTCGTCGAGAGTCGTTGATCTTGAGACGTACATTGACGGAAAGTTTGCCGCTACATTTCGCGCTGATGGTCTTATCGTCTCGACGCCGACCGGCTCAACCGCTTATGCATTATCCAGTGGCGGTCCCATTGTTATTCCCACCAGCAATGTCATAGGAATTACTCCGATTTCACCACACACGCTGAGCGGTCGCCCGTTGATTGTGCCCGACACCAGTTTCATTAAAGTATTGGTGAAAGGCCCTGTTGATGAAGTGTTACTCTCCGCGGACGGCATTACGGAAGGTCTTTCCAAACCGCCGATTGAAGTGGAGATACGAAAAGCCGATTATCCTTTGCGTCTCGTGAAGCGTCTCGACCGATCATACTTTGATGTGCTAAGGGCGAAGTTGTTTTGGGGAAGCGACGCGCGAGCGTAATGGAGAAGGTGAATGGAGGGTCAATCAGTAGGAGTCGAATTATTAGTTATCCCTCGCACCCTCCGCAATCCACGTTCGAATCCCGTTGATCTGATTTTGGTTTAGCGGGTTCCTATTGACCGGCATCCGCTGGCCGATTCTTCCTTCAATCCGAAGCACAAGAATACTCTGCTCCGGTTGTCCTTCCACAACAACTCCTGGAACCCCAAACACCGTGTTGCCATACGACGTGAGTCGAAGCGGACTTTCATGCGGGCCGTTATCATGGCAACCAGCCAACGCACACGTTTGATTAAAGAGGGGTTGAACGTGAACCGAATAGCTCACATCAGTGGCGGGAAATACAACATCAGAAGGGCTTCCTTCATCAGGAGCGACTTCATCCGCACATCCGGATGTCCAAAGTGTATACGCCAGAAGCATACCGACGCCAAATCCTTTGAAATACTTCATGTTGCCGGAACAATGTCCTGTCGTTGTGATCTGTACAGGGTTCCAAACATGTAGGCGGAAATCAAATACGCGTACATGATCGTAAAGAACACCCCGATGACGAACCCGATGATTCCCACCCACGCAAATGAATGAACCCCGATTGTGATCAATGCAACAATGAGTGTATCCTGCCAGTTCCGCCCGAACAACTTGAACACCATGCCAATATCCAGGGCGTCTCCAATACTCTCACGCTCTGCAAACCGGTATGAAATAATTGGAATGAAGGCATAAAACAAGAGGGAATAGGGAATCACCAACGCAAACACACCAATAGCATAGATTCCGGTGAATATTCCTGCGGCTTCCTGCTGGCCGGAGATTTCTCCCACAACCGCCATGACAAAGAGTGGAATGTACAGAAGAATAATCGGCAGGGAATAGATGATATACACCATGCAAAACTTGAAACCGACAACAAGC
>CAZJYO010000043.1:0-13667 GCA_964550275.1 uncultured Chitinophagales bacterium | reverse complement strand
AACAGTCTATTCCATATCATGGCGAACTGTATGCCAGTGCCCGTGAGACGTACCGTAACAATCTCACTACAATTATTGAGACAGCCCGATCGCAAAGTGTTCCTGTTATGTTCAGCACTCTCGTCAGTAACATAAGAACTCAGGAACCATTTGTTTCTATCTCCGATCCCTCTGCCACACAACAGCAAAAGAATGAGTGGCAGCTCCTGATGATGAATGGAGATTCTTTGTTCTCCAAAGGAGATATATACACTGCCGCGGACAATTACCGGAGAGCCACATCCCTCGATACGTTGAATGCAACGGCATTTTACAAACTGGGACAGAGTATGTTTCTTGAGGAGCGCTTCGACGAGGCAAAAAACGCCTTTGAACGCGCCAAAGATCTTGACGGCCTCCGCTTTCGTATCAGCCGGGAATTCCAAAATGACCTAGTAGAAATTTGTGAACGCAATACGGTCCCTCTCTCACGCGTTGATTCATCATTTCAATCCGCCTCGCCTCATGGGATTATCGGCAATGAGCTTATTCTCGAACATCTTCACCCCAACATTGCCGGTTACTCGCTCATGGCAAAGACCTGGGTTGCATCCATAGCGAAGCACGGGCTTCTCGTTCCTGCAAGCGAGTGGCAATGGGCAAACAACAAATCTGATGAAGAGTATTCGGCTCTCTCCACCGTGTCTGAATTCGATGACATTGTGGGGCGTATCAAAGTGGAATTGCTCAAGCGACGGTGGCCTTTTCATACCGGCCCGGTGAATCTGAAGTTTACTCCCGCCAACCCGGTTGAGAGTATTGCCTTTGAATATATCCGCGGCCGCATTGCGTGGTCGGATGCCCGGTATAAGCTCGGTGACTATTACGCAGGGCAAAAGAACTATGATATGGCAAGAAAAGAATGTCTCGCAGTGGCAAAGGTATTGCCGTTCTCCTATCAGCCGTTGTTCAGGGCTGCCGATTATTACCGCCAGGAAGGAAAGTCGGAAGAAGCAAAAGCCGGTTACCTTCGCTGCATTGAGGCGGAGGATAACCCGTTTGCCCGGATGAAGCTCGCTATCATTCTTCTGGAAGAGAACAAACTGAATGATGCAGTGACAGCAATCGTGAAGGCGCTCGAAGTAGAGAAAAAGGGGCCTCACAAGTTTCAGACTGCTGCCGCATCATCGGCATATTACCTTCTTGGCATTGCCTTCGCCCGGCAAAGCAAATTCACCGAAGCACGCATGAACTTTCAGTACGCTCTCACTATTGACCCGAACAATCAGGAAGCCAGAACTCTTCTGCAACGGCTTCCGAAATAAAAGTCTAACCTAGTCTCCATTTCAAAACACAAACGCCCACCGACTCGAAAGCCGGTGGGCGTTTGGTTACGATTATCCTGATCCTTCGTCTGCTCTGAGCGGACTCAGGATGTTACTTCAGCAGCAACATCTTCCGCGTTTCGGTGAACCGTCCCGCTTCAAGCCTGTAGAAATACACGCCTGTCGGCAGGTTATTTGCCTCGAACGTTGCGATGTAATTACCTGCGGACTGTTGCTGGTCAACGAGTGTTGACACGACCTGTCCAAGCAGGTTGTACACCTTCAGAGAAACATGGGCGCGTTCCGGCACGGTGTATTTCATCTTCGTTGCCGGGTTGAACGGGTTCGGATAGTTCTGTCCGAGTTTGAATCCTGCCGGTACTCCCGGTGTATGATCCTCTGCAACAGATGCAAGCGGATTGTACGGCGGTGTTTCGACGTTCAACGGTGCATTTTTCTTCCATGTGTCCATCGGCGCTGTGTAATAGCGCGGGAAGCTGTTCGGCGCGAGCGGCTGAATGTAACGCACGCGTCGTCCGTATTGCGCACCAAGTCCGGAGCCCTCCTGCGACGTTGAGCCGCTGTTGGAGCGGAATTCATACACGTACATGATACCATAGTGCGCTTTGCCGATCACCGTGAACGAACCTTCATAGACGGTATCGCCAGCGGCCGCTGTCGGTGTGAGCTTGACATCAGCGAAGGCATCAGCCAGACCGCCTCTATTGGCCGCCTGGGCACCCTTCCACATCCTGTCAATGAAGATGATGTACACGGTATCCGCGTTGGGGTCAAACGGTATGCCGTCGTTCACAGCGGAGCCCATGTTGACGCTCATGGTCACCGTTACAGTGTCCGTGTTGTTCAGCAGCGCGCCCTGCGGGTTGATGTCAGAGTAATAGGCAAGCGGCGTCGCCTGGTTGCCTCCACCCGTGAGCACAAACTGCCTGTTACCGTCACCCACCGTATACGGATGATCATAGCGCACACCGTCTTGGTCACTGGAGTATCCGGGGAAACGCGCCTCGGCGGTTGCTTCGTCGAGATCAATAAAATACTTGTGGAAGATGGGATCGTTGAGCGTGAAGAGCCCGGAGACAGTCGTAAAGTAAACGCCGGTTGTCAACGGGTCGAACTCCATCACCGTGCCACCCCAGGCGTTGAACGCACCGCGCACCTGGATGGAATCCGTCGCCGGATTGAACCAGCCGATCTGTTGGTATGCTGTGAAATCAGAGTTCCAGAGAATGTTCGCATTTGCCGTTTGACTGCATGAAGCGTCGCGGTCAAAGAAATCCACGGGAACATTACCGCCGCCAACAGGAACAACAAACTGCCTGTTGGGATCGCCTTCCCAGCCGAGTCCGCCCGTGGCGAAGAACTTGTAATTCACCGTTGAGTTTTCCGCCAGTGATTTGGTCTTGGTATAAACACTATCACCGTCGCCGTCCGTCAACGTATCCGTAGCCGTATTCCACCCGTTGAGATCTCCGGGAACGGTAACAACCGCGGTTGCGGGGTTGAATGTCCCTTCGCAGATCTTCACCGCCATGTCCACCTGGAATGTCACGTTCACATTGCCGCCGGGCGGATTACACGTCGCATCTTCATTAAAGAATGCGGGATCAATCGTTCCCCCGCCAACGGGTACATTGTACGTACGGTTCGGGTCGTTCTCCCAACCGAGACCACCGGTCGAAAAGAATTTGTAGGTAACCGTGGTACCAGCGACGTTGATGGTTTTCACATACACGCTGTCGCCATCGCCATCGGTGAGCGTATCGGTGGATGTGTTCCATCCGTTCAGATCACCCGGAACGGTAACAAACTCCGTTGCCGGATTAAATGTCCCCTCGCAAATCTTCACCGACATGTCCAACTGGAACGTGACGGGACCCTGTGCGAGGAGACTGTGCGGAGCGACGATCATTGCGATCGCAACCAACGCACAACATAATAGCCATCGGTTCATGGCAACCTCCTTTGAATTGATTGATGTGAAATGGAAATATGTGAACGCATGATTGCGCGTTGCATCATGTGTGCTTTCCCCCTGTGACTCCTTTCCTGCTGGAACTGTTCCGCGTGAATCGTTGTCATCAGAACAAAATGCCGAAGGTGAATTTTTGAATACTGCTGAACCGCCCGTATTGCTCGTACGCATAGTCAAGCTTGAGAATTAATGTGTTGCGCGTGTCATACCGCAGTCCGAAGCCGACCGTGAATTGTTCCTCGCTGTCCGCCTGGCCAAGCGACCGGTAGCCGGCCCTGATGGCAACCACTCTGCCGAACCCGCTGTATTCGCCTCCGAGACTCACGCTCTCCGTGTTGTCGTTCGGATGAATGGCGTCAACCACAAACAGCAACTCGTTCTCCGCATCGGAGATTGGCGTGTAGGCAAACCCGATTCTCAGTGTCAGCGGAAGATCAAATCTGTCGGTCGTCAACTCGGCGTTAATATTGGGATTATTTCCGTTGTTGGTCGAAATGTCATTCTGCACCAGCAAGTCTTCGCCGGTGATTTGCATCTTCGATCCGAAGTTGGAAATGCCGGCCCCGAATTTCAGTCCGGAGAACGGCGTACTGAACAGCGTTCCAATATCCAGACCGAACCCTGTTGCGCTGGAGTTCCAGATGGATTCGTTGATGTACTTTACATTGCCGCCGATGGAAAACCAATCCGTAAGCGTTTTTGCGTAGGAGAGACCGACGGAGAAGCTGCCTGCGGAGAAAAATTCACCGGTGCCGTCCGGCTGGAGTTCTGTCGTTCGTTCCATCTGATCCATCGTGAGCGAAGTAAAGTTCACACCAAGCGTTCCGACGTCACCAGCTGGAACAACAATGCCGCCATAGTTGAAGTCAATATCGGCAAGCCATTGTGAATGGTTGAAGATGGCTTCATACTGGTACATCCCGGCAAGTCCTGCGGGATTCCAGAACATCGCCGAAGCATCGTTGGCAACGGCAACAAATGCCCCACCCATTCCCAAAGCGCGTGCCCCAACAGGAACGCTGAGAAATTTTGCCGAGGTTGTTCCCACCTTGGTTACCTGCGCACCGGCATGAAAGGCCGCAACTGCCGTAAGAATCACGAGCCATTGAATCAGGAACCTGTTCACCGTCGTACTCCTTTTCAAAGTCGTAACCATGCTACTTGATGACGGCAAACTTGCCGACTTTTTCGCCGATGCCCGGCGCATCAACATGATAGATGTACACCCCGTACGCAACGTCCAGATTGTCGCGCGTCAGCAAATTCCACTCGGCAGTTCCATCCAGCAACGTGCTGTTGTGATCGATCGTGGCAACCAATTCGCCGCTGACAGTAAATATTCTGATTGTGCACTGCTGCGGAAGATGCGTAAAGTGCAAGGACCGAGGCCCGCGTCCTGAGCTGTAAGGACTTCGTTCTTCCCATGTTGCCGCGGCAATGTAGGGATTGGGAACAACACGGATTTTCTCCAGTTCATCTTTCGCAAGATTTGGATCCGCTTTCTGCCCCGTGGTGGTAAACTCAAACACATCCGCAGATCTGAATAACTTTGCCAGCACAATGGTGGCGAGGTCGCCGTTCCGCGGCCCTCTCCTCCTGCTTGATGAATCATAATGTGCGCGGAAACTCCAGGTAATCACCAGCGAATCACGCGTGTCGCGTTCAAGGAACACGATGATATCGCTCCGGCTTCTGCCGAATGCGTCATAGTTCGCACTGAACATGCCCGCACCGCCGGCAAGGTCAAGCTCAAGAAATGCAAAGTCGATCTGTTTATTCTCGCTCGTGTTAAAGACTTTGAAGTTCACCGGTTTCGCAGGCGGCGTTCCGCTCGGACCGCCCGCGATGGTGTACTGCGTTGATGTATCAGCACCAAGGGGCCCGAACTCAATCTTGTAGTCGTTGGGCTTTTGCTGGCCCTGAATAAACCCGGACTTCCACTGCCGGAAATCCAGTGTCCAGATGCTGTCGTTGCTCCATCCCGAAAGATCAGGGTTAAGGCCAAACAGTTTTTCATTTCTGATGATCAGCTCAAACCCGTCAGTCATTGGTTGTTCTGTTGTATCAGAGAGATCACGACTCTGGTTGATCAGCGTATCGAAAGCGCTCGGGTTTGTAATATCGGCAAGCGTGAAGCTTGAGGTCTTGAATGTGTCGGGATCCGTTGACGTCGCGCCGCGAAGAACGGTATCGGCAAACGTAATTCTGTACCGATGATTGTCTTTGACGAGATTCGGGTCAATGATTTTGTACCCGATTTTACCCGTCGTTGTGCCTGCAACAAGTTGAATCGTATCAACATCAGCGGGCAGGTATCCAGCCACCGGAGCTTCCGGAATCACAATCGCGACGGACGTACCGATCGACGTCACCTGTCCGGTCACGTTGTCAATGCTGATCTTGAGATTGCTTTCAGCAGGACTGATCTGAAGGGGAGTATAACCCTGATCGTACGCTCTGATCGCGTAGTAGTATTTCTGTCCGTTCTGCACTGTGGTATCGACCCATGAGTGAACAAGTCCGTTGTCCGAGCCGAGGTCGAAGTGCACACCGTTGAAACCCGTCGAATCGAATCCCTTGATGCCGTTCTCCTTGTCAAACTGTGCGATGGGCTTGAGCCACGGGGCCGGATTGCCATTTGCATCGGTGATGAGGCGTGCATCCTCAAAAGCGGGGTCAGTGGAACGGTAAATGCGATACCCTTCGAAGTCTTCTGCCACCGCCCCGGCAATGCCTGCAAGAAAACGGTCCCGCGAATACTCCGCCGCATCGTCCCAATACAAAGTCACTTTACGATCACCGGCGACGGCCGTCAGCGTCGGTTCAAGCGGCGCCTGGGCAAACTGGTAGTCTTCGTTATAGGCAAGCTGTGCGCGCTCCCGTTTGCGCAAAGCATCTTCCTTTGCCGCCTGAACACCGGCGGGTCCTGTCGGACCGGGATTGTTTCCGAAAACAACAGCGTACGAAATGCGTTCGATTTGCCCGGCGCGAAGCGGGAACACGCCTGAGGATACAAACAGATCGCGTTCGCCTGTTCCGATAAGGGAAGGATCAACGAAACTGCCGGGAAGCATGAAGCTCACCCAGAAATAATTGTCGGGCGTTGTGTTGAAGTTGATCGCGCCGGCTTCAAGGTATTGCACATTCGTCAGACCGATTTGGTCCGCTTCTGCAACGTCGGTCTTGTCAATATTCGGTTCGCCCGGAAATGGAGTACCCACCCCGGAGGTCGGCTTTCCGTCTCCCTCACCGGTATCACCTGTTCCTTCCGCTCCATCAAGCCCGACGTCATCCGTGATCGGGCTCCAATCGCCGTCATTATCAATGCCGTCGTTCCGTCCTTCCTCCGCCATGAAATCAATGCGCGTATCAATATCGAAATCAAGCAAGCCGTCACGGTCGAGATATTTCTTCCCAACATCACTTGCATCGAGATCATAAAGAACAACGTTCGTTCCGGGAACGCGGTAGCGTTTGTATGGATCGGAAGAAGCCTGCGTCACCATTGCCGATGTAACTGTCGGAAGGATCGCAAGTGAGTTGCCGTCATTATCAATGTTGTCCTTGAATTTTCTGCCGAGGTCTTCCGAACCTAATTGAATAAGGTGAATGGAAGACTGATTGAACGAGGTCGCGTTCTCCGGCCACATTGCCGCATCGCCCTCCGGGCTGGGTGGCCAGCGCCTCCATATGTCCGAAGATGAAGCATCGATCATCTCCTGAGTAACCACCGGACTTCCCGCTTCGCCATCATCATCATTGTCAATACCATCGGCGAAACTCACACCAATCTGCTCGCCGAACGGAATGTACGTCGAGTCCTCATCAACAAGGCCGTTGTGGTTTTCATCAATTTGATTGCCGCTGACTTCTGCACCAAACGGGCCGGCACCTTGCGTCATTTCAAACGTCACACGGGGACCGAGCGTGAACTCGGGACTGTCGCCGTCATTATCGATTCTGTCCGCGGCATTGCCCGGTGTTTCGAGGTAACATGTAGCAGCCGCACCGACGAAGGAGGCATTGCCGAAAGCGGGATTACTGCTCACCCCATCCGCGTCAAGGGAAAAAGCGACATCAAGCAACAGATCGAACCGCGGTGTATCATCCTGTGAATCTCCATCCCCCCCAACGAAATCCGCCAGCCATAATGTGACTGCCGCTTTTTTGATATCCTTTGTGCCGTCGTTGCGCACTTCCTGGATAAAGAACACGCCGTCCGCAACAGATGCCTGCGACCATTCCAGCGCGCGGTAGTCAATAATCATGCCCAGACCCCGTCGTGTCGGATGCAGGGTATCGGGCGAGTATAAAAACCGGTTGTAGTTGTCATCACCGACGCGGGCAAACAACTCCTGATCCGCGTTGAACTGATCCTTGCCGAAGAACCCGTTCCACTTTCCGCGCCAACCCGGATCGACCGGGTCGCCGTTTTTATCCGGCCAGAACTCCGGCCATGATTCCGGCTCATCGCTCTTCGCTATCTTGCCGTACTCGACATTGAAATACCCGCGCACCGGATTCATGTTCCAATCGCTTCCGCCCGGGCTCTGCCGATACGCCGGTAAATCGACGATACGCACTGTCCGACCTGTGTCATCAACAACCTCAGCGCCGACAAACAAACCAACAAGTGCAACATAGTACCGTTGCGTGTTCTTTGGCCATTCATAGGGGATACCTTGGTTGGCTCCAGTACGTCCGGAAAACACAAAATTGAAGACGCTTGTGCGGACATTGTTGCCGTCGATTTCCGTCCGGCGGCGTAAACTCGCGTCAACACGTTCGTAGTCTTGCGCGATCCCGGCGTTATAGCCGATCGCCATGAACACTGCCAGCATCAGAAGTATGCGATGCGTTACAATCATGCGTTATCTCCTCGAACTGCAATCATCATGTCAGAAACTGATATCGACGCCAAATTGAATTTCGCGCGGCTCGGAATAATATCCCGGCTGATTAAGATAATCCTGAATCGTGTTGACACGGTTGGCGCCGGAGTTTGACGGCAACCCGAGCGCTTCCGGCGTTGCTGTCGCGCGGCCGGTTTGTCCGTACACCGTGGTTTCATTTCTCCGGTCAAGCAAATTGAACACCTTGATAAAGAAGCTGAGGTCCAGCGCACCAAGCTCCACATTCTTGAATGCACGCAAATCAATCGTGTACGTGGAGGGCTGTCTCCTGTTGTTTCTCAGCGCAACCCGGTTCACGTCCTGTCCGCTGCCTTCTGCCTGGTTGATCACCGGCGTGTACGGAAGTCCGGAACCATAACGCGCAAGCCCGAAAATCCCCCAATCCTCGGAACCGAACCCGACGGTGAGATTTGCCGTGTGGGTCTGGTCCCAATCAAGAGGAACAAGTTGTTGCGACGGTTGGGAATTGTTGAGAAGCGCGGCTTGCTCGTCATCGGGATTGGAATTGATGCCTTCAGCGACCTGGAATGTGTAGGAGAAATTCAGCGACCACATGTTGCTCGGTCTCTTGCTGACCGAAAAGGTAATTCCGCGAACGTTTGCGTAATCCTTGTTCACATACATCGTGTAACTTGATATTGCTGTTGCAGGATCGCGCACGGGAATCGCCGGACCCGCCTGCACCCAATCCCGCACATCTCTGTAAAACCCCGTCAGGTCGAGAGTCACATCCTCCCCCGTCTGTTGCTGTAAACCGAGTTCGTACATAATCGTCGTTTGTGCCTTCAGATCCGGATTGCCATAGACGCCTTGTACACCCGGAACTGTTGGCTGAACTTTATAACCGGGATTCTGGAAGAGCGTACTGAAGGAAGGGATCTGCAGAAAATGTCCGTACGAAAAGTGGAGAACGCCTCGATCCGTGATCGGGTAGGAAATACCAAGACGCGGGCTCACGCTGTATTTGGGCGTTGCATCTTTATACCACCGGCTCAACTTATTCGGGAGGAAGTTCGGGTCAACAAGAACAAGATTTCCGTTTGCGTCCGTCACGTACCCGAGTTGTTCTTCATCCGACTTCACGCCGTCGTTGTTCAAGTCAACACGGTTTTCGTCCTTTGCAGGATTGAATGCATTCGGGTCTTGCGGATCCACCGGAAGCTGGCCTTGTGAATTGAAATAATCGACACGCAGACCGATGTTCACAATCATGCTCTCGTATTCCAGCTTGTCCTGAATGTACGCCGAGATCTCAATTGGCTGTTCGGTGTATTGCTGGTAACTGGGGCCGTAAGGATCAGGATACGCCGGAGCAAACTGGTTTGACGTGCCAACTTGTTTATAGAACAGGTTGTAATCTTCGAGGTATAAACGGTGCAACCTTCCTTCAACGCCGATCTTGAGGAGATGAAGCTTCGATATCTGATCGGAATAATCGATCTTGGCGACACGCGTCTCGGTTTCCCGCTTGAAGCGATGATTGTTCGTGCCGTACTTGTTGTATTCGTTGATGTTCTTCTGATAGAGAGCCGGATCGGGATTGACGAGATAGCGGGGATCAAGAGGGTCTTCGTAGAGGTACTCATCAAAGCTCTTATTGAAGTAAGAGAGATTGATGGTATATAACGATGCAGACCCAAGACTGTGTGTCCAGAGCCCGGCGACGCTATATCCCTTGTCAAATTTTCTGACATCACCATCGGGCAGGTACTTCCAGTCCTGTGAATAATCACGATAGTCAATATCACTGGCGAGCCCGCTCAAGCTGAACTTGGCACCGCCCCCGAACTGATACGTGAGCTTTGCCTGACCCGAAATGCGTTCGCGATCGTTCATTGATACGGCGTTGTTCGGCGGATCGATAGCCAACTGATTGCCTGCGGCATCGCGGACGGTATCCACTTCCGTTGCCAGACTTCCGTCGGTGTTGTACACGCGATTTCCATACAGATGTCCGTTTGAATTGAAATATCTCGCGGATGCATAAAACGTCAAAGCGGAAATGCCGGGAATCGGACCACTGAGGCTTCCCTCAATGTTGTAGTTGTCAAATGGATTAACATCATCGAGGTCATAAAAGATGTCCTCATCCCCGGTCACGTAGTCGCCGAAATACGTCATCAGATTTCCGCGATACTGCTGGTCGCCATCCTTGGTGACGATATTGACAACGCCCGACATTGCCTGTCCATACTCGGCATTGAACGTACCGCTGATAACCTGCAATTCCTGCACGGAAGCATTATCCACCTGAACCGCCTGCGAACCGTCGTACACGTCGGAAACAGAGACGCCGTCAACCCAATACGCGACTTCGCTAGAACGTCCGCCCCGAATATGAATTGCGCCGCCGCGATCCACCGTGATGCCCGCCTGAAGCGCAAGCACTTCGGAGACTTCCGCCACGGGAAGCGTCTCGATCTGTGAAGCATCAACACGCGATTCGGACGAAGTAAGGTCTTTTTTCACTGCATTTCGCTCTGCCGTAACGGTAATCTCTTCACCTTCAACGAGAGTGGAGGCAAGAGTCACGTCGCATTTTGTGGTGAGGTCAACTGAAACCGCGATGCCTGCAACATTCTTCTTCGAGTATCCAACTGCTGAGACGCTTACTTGATACGTTCCGGGAGGAACATTAAGAACAACGTAATATCCTTCGATATCGGTGGCGGCACCAATTTTTGTTCCCTCCACAACGACGCTCGCGCCAACAACCGGCTCCCCTGTTTGGGAGTCTTTAACCGTACCCGTGATCTTCCCCGTCGTTCCGGCAAATGAAACCACTGCCGCAACAACAGCTGTGAGGAGTATGAACAGGAATTTCATGCGATGCGTCCTTGCTTAACGAGGTTGATCAACAGAAACCTTTGCCAATGCATCAAGATGGAGTTCAACGGGAAAGAGTGATTGAAGTGATTGCACAGCTTTTGAAAAAACGTCCTGTTTTGCGAGAAAAGAGAGCTCGTCAATCAACGAGGGTTTCGCTTCATCAAAAGATTTTTGTCTTCCTTCACGGCGATCGAGAATCTTAAAGACAGCCCAATATGGATCGACAAACTCCGGACCGAGGAGTGTCCCCTTTTTTGCCGCGAAGAACTTTTCGCCCATAATGCCAAACGACGCCTTCGTGCCGAAACCCAACTCCCCGCCGCGTCTTGCCGCCCACAAGCGGATGGAATTCACGCGTGCAAGTCCGGCAAAATCAGTTCCGGTTTTTGCCGAGCGCAGAAGCCTTTCTGCTTCCGGTTTTGTCCTCACAAGAATTTCCGCGACATTCACTTCAGTAGGAAACTGGTATTGCATGGGATTGATATTGAAACGTGTTTTCAACTCGGCATCCGGCCAGCCATGTTGTCCGACTGTGTCCTGCACCAGTGAACGCCAGTACTTGAGCTTGTATGCCTGTGAATTTAGATTGATTTGGGCGTTCATCAAAGAATCATCTGACAAACCGGCGTTCTGCGCGCGGGCAATTAACACCTCACGCATCGCGAGTCCGAGAATAAAATCCTTCAAATCTTGAATGCTCCTGACGCGGGTGCGCTGGCGTTCCGAGGAGGCCTTTGCTTTTTGCATGAAATCTGAAGCCGTCCAACTCCCCGTACGAAAGCGAACCAGTTCTCTGCCCGAAAAATCACTTTGCATTTCATGCGTTTCACTTTGAACAGATAAATTTCCGGCCACGTATTGCCACTGCTCAAGAGCAAGACGCAATGTTTCTTCTTGAAAAACCGGACTCAGTTCTTTCTCAATATTCTCCGCCGCATTTTTCAAAAGATAGAATGCTTTCTTGTCGGAAACGGATCGCTCAAGGTCGGCGCGCACTTTGATGAAGTCGGATTCCGAAGGAAGCGGATTCGCAACGCGGTCGTCAACGCGGATAATCGCGTACCCGGCCTGAATTTTCACCGGCTCAGACAGCGCACCGATGGGCAACGAGAATGCCGTGTCTTCAAGCATCGGCTCCATTTCTCCGCCGCTGAAATATCCGAGTGACCCTCCGTTGTTCGCCAGCCCGGGATCGCTGAAAACCTCCTTCGCAATCGATTCGAACGTCTCGCCATTCTCAAGACGTCGTTTCAATACCAAGGCCTCTTCGCGTGAGTGAGCATACACATACCGCGCATTCACTTTGGAATTCCTTCGCGTGAACTCCCTGTACAGTTCGGAATCTGCAATCGTCATGGTATCCGTGGAAATACGGCGTGAATACGCATCAAGCATTGCCTGGTCGCGAATCTGGACAAGCTCATGAACAACCCGGGGATCGTTGTCCTTTCCAAGTCTCGCTAAATCCATGAAGATCCGCTTTTCGTTCACCATGTTGCCAAGGATTTGTTTGCGCGCGACAATGTTATCACGTTTACCGCCCGAAGAAAGGAATGCCTCATACCGTGTTGCAAATTCACCGGCTGTTACCGTCACCCCGCTTCCTTCGGCCAGGACCGGTTCACGCTCACCTGAGCATCCGGCGAAAAACAGAAGCCCGAGCAAAACATTCCAGACACTCCTGCGCATCAGCGAAGTTGAAATACTGCACCCGACTTCGGTTCAAGATTCATCTTCAGGTGGATTTCTTTTCGTGATTCGACAAGCTCCACTTCTTGTCCACCGAAAATGTTTTCCCATCGATACGAACGCAAATCATCAGGCAGGATGGTACTTACCGACTGCGCTTTCGTTGAATTGTTGATGACCACGGCAACTCTGCTGCCTGTGTACATACGTGTGAATGCAACCACATCCTTGTCGTTTTCAGTAAGAAAGAAATTGATGTCGCCCCAGGTGAAGGCGGGGTATTTCTTGCGCATCGCAATGAGACTTTGATAGTACTTGAAGAGGTCGCGGTCGAAAACATTCTTGTCTGCCTTGCGCTTTTTGTTGAACGGATGTGCTTTCTCGTCACTGAATTTCATGTCCGCCCACAACATCGGCTTGCGACAATCGGGATCATCGGCTCCCCACATGCCCGCTTCATCGCCATAATACACCACGGGAGCTCCGAGATACGTCATTTGGAAAAGAAGCATCAGCTTTTCGGTACGAAGTTCAGCCGCGTTTGGCTTCCGCACATCATATTGTCTGTTGTCCTGCACGCCGGTATTCTGATCGTAGCGCGTATCGGCGTTGACGATCTGCGAGGCGAGCCGGTCAGTATCATGACTGCCCATCATGTTCATCAGCACGCGGTTGACGTCGTCACGATATTCGGAGCGTTGCGCAGCGATCCTCGTACTGAATTCAGACGCGTTGATCTTGCTTTCCTTCCCCTTAAAGAAGAGGCCTGCATCGCGCACCAACCGGTAATTCATCACGGCGTCAAACGCGTCGCCTTCAAGCCATGGAGCCGCGTTGAACATCTTCCCATTGCGCCAGTCTTCCCTCCACTCTTCGCCAAAGATGTTGGCATCAGGGTTGATTGCGCGTACCCAATCCCGAAACTCGCGCCAGAACGGC
>CAZJYO010000042.1:0-13689 GCA_964550275.1 uncultured Chitinophagales bacterium | reverse complement strand
CCCTTGGGATTTACCTCCCTTGACTATGTCATTGTTTGCCTCTACCTCGTCGGTGTCACCGTAGCCGGCATTTTCATCGCGGGCAGGCAGAAATCCTCGCGCGATTATTTTCTCGGCGGTAAGGAAATGTCCTGGTGGGCGGTTGGATTTTCCATTGTCGCAAGCGAAACCAGCACCCTGACCTTTATCAGCGTTCCCGGGCTCGCATTCAAGGGCAACCTTTATTTCCTGCAGATTGCTTTCGGCTACCTCATTGGAAGATTTCTTGTGAGTGTGTTGTTTATTCCTGCCTACTACAAAGGCGATCTCGAAACCGCGTACGATTTTCTTGGCACACGCTTCGGATTGCCCCTGCGCAAATTCACTTCTTCTGTCTTCATTGTAACACGCGTTCTCGCTTCGGGTGTCCGGCTTTTTGCCACGGCAATTCCGGTCCACATCATTACGGGCCTTGATTACCCGACGAGCATCGTTCTCATCGGCGGGTTCACACTCGTCTATACCTATCTTGGCGGACTCAAAGCCGTTGTAGCAATGGACGTTGTCCAGCTGTTCATCTATCTGGCAGGCGCGGCAATTTCCATGGGTTTGATTCTATACCAACTCCCCGGCGGCTGGTCTGACGTCGTGCGTTTTGCGGAAAATGGTTCGACAAACAAGTTTTCATTGTTTAACCTGCACACAGGCGGATCATTCATGGAATTCCTTGCGTCGCCATACACGCTGCTTGGCGGAATTCTCGGCGGCACATTCCTTACGATGGCTTCACACGGCACCGACCAACTGCTCGTCCAGCGCCTACTTGCATGTAAAACACGATGGGACAGTCAGCGAGCGCTTATGCTGGACGCGGTTTTCATTGTACTGCAATTCGCATTCTTCCTCATTCTCGGCTTGTGCCTCTATGCATTTTATGGCGGGGTTTCCTTTGCAGAACTCGGCCTGACATCTTCGGACGAGGTTTTTCCAAAGTTCATTGTTGAGAACCTGCCAACCGGAGTAGCGGGACTTGTTATTGCCGGCGTTCTTGCTTCGGCCATGGGAACGCTTTCATCCTCCATCAGTTCGCTCGCGTCATCAACATTCCTCGATCTCTTCAAAACCTCCGAGCGTGGAAAAGGATTGGAGCCAAAGAGGGAGCTCTTCTGGTCAAGGGTATTCACGCTTCTCTGGGGAGTTGTGCTTATCGGCGGGGCGATGCTCTTTACCGATACAAAGAATCCTGTTGTGGAAATAGGGCTGAAAATCGCTTCCATCACCTACGGCGGCCTACTTGGGACGTTCTTTCTGGGTTTGTTCTTCAAGAAGACAACACAGCGGGATGCCTTCGCGGGGTTTTGCGCCGGATTGCTCGCCATGGCGGCGGTGCTGTACTTTACAAAAATTGATTTCACCTGGCATACGCTGATCGGCTGCATAACAACAATCGCCGTCGGAAACCTTCTACAGATTTTTAGACCAACCAACAACAGCAACGGGTAACCATGCAACTGACTCTCACGGATTGGATTGTCATCGGCTTGTATTTCGCGTTCAACATCGCGATCGCTTTGTATCTCCGCACACGCGCAACGCAAAGTGTGAGCGAGTTTTTCATATCGGGCAGAAATGCAAGCTGGTGGCTGGCGGGGACCTCGATGGTTGCAACAACGTTCGCGGCGGACACACCGCTCGCCGTCACCGGAATTGTTGCGCGCAACGGCATCGCCGGAAACTGGATTTGGTGGAGCATGCTGTTCAGCGGCATGCTGACAGTATTCTTTTATGCAAGGTTGTGGCGGCGCGCCGGCGTGCTGACCGATGTCGAATTCGCAGAGTTGCGCTATTCCGGCAAACCGGCAACATTCCTGCGGTGGTTTCGCGCACTCTATCTCGGCCTTCCCATCAATCTCATCATCATGGGCTGGGTGAATCTCGCCATTGTCAAGATCATGGTCACGGTGCTCGGGGTATCAAAAGTTGAAGCCCTTGGTATTGCCCTGGGGATCATGGTGATCACCGCCTCTATTTCAACGCTTTCCGGGTTGTGGGGTGTTCTGTGGACCGACCTCTTTCAATTTGTTCTGAAAATGGGAATGGTGATTCTGCTTGCGGTGTATGCTGTGGAAGCCACGGGCGGCATGGATGTCCTTCTGCAAAAACTTCACGCCCTTGATGCGCGCCCTGAAGCAACCGGATCAATCCTCTCCTTCACTCCCGACGTGAACTCCATGTGGATGCCGATGATGACGTTCTTCGTGTACATCGCTGTGAATTGGTGGGCGTCATGGTATCCGGGCGCTGAACCGGGTGGTGGAGGATATGTTGCGCAGAGAATTTTCTCCGCAAAGAACGAGAAGCACTCGTTACTCGCGACGCTCTGGTTTAACGTCGCACACTACGCATTGAGACCCTGGCCGTGGATTCTTGTTGCTCTGGTCGCTGTTGTGCGCTATCAGGATGATCCTTCGTTTATACAGGACCCTGAGTCAGGATACATTCGCGTTCTTATGTCGGATCTTCCCGTGTACATGCGTGGACTCATGCTGGCGGCATTTGCCGCGGCTTATATGTCAACCATCGGCACGCAACTGAACTGGGGGGCCAGTTACATTGTGAGCGATGTCTATCGCAGGTTTATGGCGCCGGACAAGAATGAGCATCACTATGTGAGAATCTCCCAGGTTATCACCATCCTCCTGATGATACTTTCCGCCATTGTTACGCTGTATATGGATTCGATTGCTGGCGCCTGGAAATTCCTGATGGCAATCGGCGCTGGAACCGGGCTCGTCTATATCCTCCGCTGGTTCTGGTGGCGCGTTAACGCCTGGAGCGAAATCTCTGCAATGGTTGCCGCGTTCATCACTTCTCTCTCGTTGCAGTTTGTGTTCGGGCTCGACGAAAGCAAACCCGATGAATTTGCTTACCTGCTGTTGATCACCGTCGCAATCACAACGGCCGTATGGTTGTGCGTTACCTTCCTGACGAAACCCGAACCGAAGGAACATCTCCTTGCATTTTACAGAAGAGTGAGGCCCTCGCCTGCTCTGTGGGGCGACATTGCACGTGAGGCAAAGGACGTTGTACCTTCAAAAGATGGAATGCTGAACCTCGTTGACTGGTTCTGCGGCGTCGGAATGATTTATGCGTTTTTGTTCGGGACGGGAAAAGTGCTTCTCGGAGAGCCCTTGCTCGGTGCGGGGTTTATTCTGGCAGGATTTATCCTCGGTTTTGTTATTTACCGGGACCTGGCGAAACGCGGATCAGAGATTCTCGGAACATAGACCCAGTTACCTGTTTCCGCCAAGGACCCTCGCAGGCAACATGACGACTGCCTTGATGAAGGAAAAGACTCCTTCCACCGCGATTCCCACCAGTCTGAATGGTAAAAGGAGCAGCCACACAATGGGATACAGCACCAGCGCAAATAGTGCGATCGGCCAGCACAAAACAAACAGAATTACCCAAAGAAGAAACTTAATCATGATTATCTCTCAATACGATCTCACCTGTTTGATTGTTGCGTCAGGCAAAGGTTTCATCGTTGCTTCATAGCCACGATAAGCGCAAAGTTGTGCTCAATCGCACCACCCTGAAGGAGTTCATCCTCAACACTCATTGCGTTTTCAAGCAGTCTCTTCCCCTCTTCATCCGGGTTGACAAAATGGTGTCCGATTCCTGAGAACAAGAGCTGAAGAATTGTCCCTCCATAGCCCTTTGTTTCAAGAACATCAAAGTGTTTTGCAAGCAACGGGAGAATGAGGGAAGACTCGACGGCCTCGGATGGGTCTGACCACCACATGGCAAGCTTGCTCGGTCTTCGAATTGTCTCCCTTGGTTTCTCGCAATCCCAACGCGTTTTGTACTTATCGGGAAATTGATTGAGGAGATCGTTCGCGGCTGTGAGTTGTTGGCTCGACCATTGAAAGCGCGAGGGGCCGATGAATTCATTAGCAATGAGAAGCCCGCCCGGTCGAAGCGCATTCTTCACACGCACGAGAAGTGACTCCAGCGATGAGAAATGATGAAGCGCATTGTCAAAGATGATGGCATCATAATGCTCAACCGGAAAAACCAACTTGTGGGCATCTCCTATCCGAAAGTGAATTACTTCCCGGAATCGTGTCTGTTGAAGTGCTTCAACCGCCGCCTGAATGCGTGAGGGTGAGATGTCATACGCATCCATCGCACTAAAGCGTTCTGTCTCCGCCCAAGAGATTTCTTTTGCTCCGCTGCCACATCCCAAGGAAAGACTTGAGAGCAGGCGAGAAGATTGCAGATATTTCCGGGCAACATAGCGATGATACGGTGTATCGGGATTCCCTGTAATCAGGGCATTGGTACGCGCCTGAATCCGCGGGATGCTCCACCAATGGGATGGCGGGCCTGATGTGTGCGACCATGCGGACGCGATTCTCTCTGTGGATTGAATGCGCAGTTTACCCGCCATCTTTCCGCTCAGGATCGGGTCTCTGCGCAGCCGCTGAATCAAGTGGAATGGTTCGAGAGGATCAAGCCAACCGCGGAACATGTCTAACGGCCCGCTTGTTCAATCCACTTTTTCCACTTTGATGAAGTTCGTGGAACCGCGTGCAAAGAAGGGCTGTCCGGCCAACATCACTATATATTCTCCGCGCTTGATCATGCCGGAGTTCAGAAGCTTCTCTTGAATTTTCTGTAGGGCTTTGTCCGAATCCTCTGTCAGCGTGTCAATCACCATGCCCCGTACTCCCCAGATCAATTGAAGGCGTCTGAGAATCTTGACGCGATCCGTTATGGCAATGATGCCCGGTCGCGGACGGTAACGGGAAATGATGCGGGCTGTGTGTCCTGAATGCGTCACGGTCACGATCGCGGCGGCGCTCATCTGTTCCGCCAAAACACACGCTGCGCGCCCGAGCGCATCGAGCCGGCTTTCCACAAGACCATGCGGGCTGTCCAATGCACGCGCGCGTTGAATGTGAACCGACTCAACTTTGTTGATGATCCTGTCCATCATTTGCACGGCTTCCAGCGGATACTTTCCCACGGATGTCTCCCCGCTGAGCATAACAGCGTCGCCGCCATCCACCACGGCATTTGCGACGTCGTTTGCTTCAGCGCGCGTTGGTGTCGGGTTGTTGATCATGGACTCCAGCATCTGCGTTGCAATGATAACCGGTTTGCCGGACTTGTTGCATTTTGTAATGATCATCTTCTGAAGAATGGGAACATCCTCGGGTGGCAATTCAACACCGAGATCACCGCGGGCAATCATAATGCCGTCTGCTTCGGCAATGATCGCATCGATGTTGGCAATCGCCTGGGGCTTCTCAATCTTGGCGATGATCGGAAGATACCGCCCTTCCGGTATGAGGCCGATAATCACCTCGCGAAGGCCCCGAATATCTTCCGCCGTGCGAACAAAGGAAAGAGCGACATAGTCAATATCGTTCGCGATACCGAACTCAAGATCAGTGAGGTCTTTCGCCGTGAAGGAAGGCGCACTCACGGAAACACCCGGGAGGTTAATCCCCTTGTGTGCAGAGAGCGTTCCCCCCACAACCACCTCGCACACCACATCATTTCCCCTGATTTCTTTTGCGCGAAGATGAAGCTTTCCGTCATCAAGAAGAACCTTGTCGCCCGGATGCACATCCTTTGTCAAATTCGCGTACGATGTGCTGACGCGCTTCACATCACCAACAATGGAGTCCGTCGTCATCGTGAACATGTCTCCCGGGCGCAATTCAATGAATGGCGTTTTGAGGTCGCCAATCCGAATCTTCGGCCCTTGTAGATCCTGGAGGACGGCCAGCTGTTCGCCCGTTCGCCTCACCGCTTCATGAATGTGCTCAAGCGTTTTCTTGTGGTCTGCATGTGTGCCGTGCGAAAAGTTCAGCCGGACAACATCCATCCCGGCATGAATCATCTGCACCAGCATTTCGACGCTGCTTGTTGATGGACCCAGAGTGCAAATTGTCTTGGTTCTTCCGTGCATTTATTGTTCCTGTGTAATTCTTGAACGTTGTTATGCGCGACGCATGCCTTCCAGCAATCGCGGCAGAATCTCTCCCGACGGCCCCTGAAGAAATACATCTGCGGACTGCGAAAGACATGTTGCTTCGGGGTTGATTTCCACCAGAAAAGCTCCATGCTTCCGTGCGATTTCAGGAATGGAAGCAGCGGGAAACACCACTCCCGATGTTCCGATAGAAAGAAGAACATCAGCCCTCTCCGCGGCTTTGACAGCAGCGTTCCACTCATCTTCCGGCAGGAGTTCGCCAAACCAGACCACATCCGGACGAACCATGCCGCGGCATCCGTTTCGCACACACCGGGGTATTCCATCAACCGTACTGACGCCGTCATTGCCGTATTGCGCTCCACAGTGCATGCAGTAATTGCGTTCGATGTTCCCATGTAACTCGCACACCCTGCTGCTGCCGGCACGCCGGTGAAGATTGTCAATGTTTTGCGTAATCACTGTGTACAACCGGAAGTCTCTTTCCATCTCCGCAAGAGCATAGTGGCCCGGATTGGGTTTTACCGCTCCGATAATTTTCTTCCGTTGCTCATACCACTCCCAAACAAGTTTCGGGTTTTTCATGAACGCCGGCATGCTGGCCAACTCTTCCGGTTTGAATTTTGTCCAAAGTCCGTCATTGCTGCGAAACGTCGGCACACCGCTTTCAGCAGACATCCCCGCTCCGGTGAACGCGACAATTTCCGTTGCCTTGTTCATCCGGTCCACTGCTATGTTGAACAACTCATTCACTTTGGCGGCTCCAACACAAGTGTTCGTCTCCTCTGCGTTTCGTCGCCGGCGGGGATGGAACGGTAGCCTCCATTCAGCCAGAGCGGTGTTTGATCATCATAGTGCAGATGAAACACTTGTCCCGATTGGCCCGTGGGAAGAACCCTTCGGGCCTCAAGGGGCCTTCCAAGATCCACAATCTGACGAAGAGACGCGCCCACAGTAACCGCGAATGGTTCATTGAAGCTGTATTCACCGCTGACAAGCGTTGTTGAACCACCTGCGTAGGGAAACGGGCCAATATCGAAAACTGCATCAAGGGGTTGCACACGTCCGAACGGGTGATGAAATGTCACCGTATGCTTTTCGCCCCAGCGCCAGTTCTTCATGAGAGCTCCGTTTTCCCGCTGAAGAACCGAAATGGCGCTACGCATGCTCTGCTTGATAATCTCATCACGCGTCTCAAGCTGCTCCGTTGAATTGTTGTCGAACCACGTTGATGTCCCCTGTGTGAGAAGCCGTTGTGTCACCCGAATCGGGACATTCACAAGCAAAACAAAATCATGGAACAACTCGTCGCCCATTTCATCAATGTAGATATTCCTCAACAGCTCCACAAGGAATTGTTGATACAGCGTTGTTGCGATATCGTCGCGGGAGAACGCGTGCGTCCAATTGCGCAGATAGGTCAGAAGCATGTCCTTGTCCTGAACAACGAAGCCGCTGTCCTCCAGAACCGGAAGAATAATCTCCATCATTTCGCGCGCATGAACCGAGTACGTGTCCGTTTGCAGGCGGGAAAAATCCTCCGCGGAAAACGTCCCATCGCCGCCAAGCACTTCACGCAGCCGCTGAATTCTTGAAGGCGGTTCCCACAAATCGGAGATGTGATACGGATAGCTGTCATCAACGATCTTGTTGTTGGCCGTTGCAATGTAACCATCTGCTGGGTTGTAGAGGTGGGGGAGCTTTTCAAATGGAACAAAACCTTTCCATTCAACCGACGGATCCCAGCCGGGGAGAGGAAGCGTGCTGTTTTGCTTCCCGCGCATCGGAAGCCAGACGCCACACCAGTAACCGATGTTCCCTTTTGCATCACCATAGACAAAGTTCTGTCCGGGGCCGCTGAACTTCTTCACTCCCTCAAGAAAAGATCCCCAGTTTTGCGCGCGGTTGATTCTGTCGAAGGCACCAATTTGATCGCTCACCTCGAAGCCGGTCCATCGCATACTGACAGCATAAGGCTGGGCGGTTTTCTTAAACGGATCCGAGATGTCGCTGATAATCGGCCCGTGATGCGTTGCCCGAATGCGCAGCGTGATCGTGGTGTCGTCCTTCACCCGGATCTCTTCCTCGCTGACAGTTACTGGCCTCCACGAGTTCTGATAACGGTAACGGTGTCCGACCGTCGTGTCAATGTCTTCAATATAGAAGTCGGCATCGTCGGCCATCAGGTTCGTCAAACCCCATGCAATGTGTTCGTTCGAGCCAATAACAACAACGGGAATGCCGGGAATCGAGAAACCATCCACGGAATAGCCGGGTGAACGCAGTTGAACCTCGTAGAATTTTGATGGTGATTGAAGATGAAGGTGAGTATCGTTCGCCAGAAGAACATTTCCGGAGGCGGATTTTTGCGGCGCGACAACCCATGCATTACTGCCGCCAAGAGTTCCAACCGTACCTGCAAAGGCACTAAAGTCTTGTGCATGCCGCAGGAATGACCCAACTCCCCCGGCGTAACTGCGCCATGCCGAAGAAGGAACCACAGGCGGAACGTTTGCCGGAAATGTGGGGAAAACGTCAACGGCCTTTTCCAAGCCGACACGTTCAGCGAGAATCCCAAAGGTCAGATCGGTCCACCAGGATAGGTTCAGTTCCCACGCCATGAGCCGGCCGATCATTACACTGTGAACGGGATTCCATGGTTCGGGTTGATAATTCAGCATATCAAATTCGAGCGGATATCGGCCCTGATGCGACTCAATGAAGGCATTTACGCCTTTTGCATAGCTCGCAAGCCGCTCCTTCGACTCCAGCTCCATTGCTTCGTATGCGCGTTTGGCGATAGTGTGGATTCCAATCGTCCTGAACATTCTGTCGAACGGGATTGTTTTCGCCCCGAACAACTCGCTCAGCCGGCCCTCTCCGACACGCCGCGCCATATCCATCTGCCATAAACGATCCTGCGCATGGACATACCCCATCGCGAACGCAAGGTCCTCATCATTCGTCGCTTTTATCAGCGGAACCCCAAACCCATCCCGGGCAACAAGAACGGACTGCTGTAATCCTGGGACCGTGACATTCCCGGAATCTTCCGGAAATGACTTGACTACTTGATACCGCAGGAAGAAAAAACCAGCACAACAGACGAGAAGGGAAACTGCAAGAAGGCCGATGAGGATCCTGGACCTGGCGCTCAACTACCGCTCCACATGGTAGAAAAAGAAAGTCCGTCACGAGGACGGACTTCAATATATCAAAACGCGCTTACTCTTGCAATGAAGCTCAGAACCGCAGCGTGAAGGTCAACAGGAAGTTGTTGGTGGCGATGTCTTCGTTAACAAGTGAGGTCTGTTGGTTATTGATGACGTAATCATAGTTGATCCGATAGGATTTCCACCAGCCGCGGGCATAGGCGAGATCAATCATGGCTGACTCGCTCAGGAGGAACCCGAGTCCGCCGGTCGCATACTTCTGATCAAACGAAGACGGATCGTCTCTGAAAGGAGAGGTATTGTAGATGAACCCCCCCCGCACACGGAGCCCGATTTCATGAATATCACATTCCGCCCCAAGCCGCCAGTTGGCAGTCCCCCTGAACATGGTTTTCATTTCTTTGTTAAGTGCAATCAGGTCGGCGTTGGCATCATCGAATTCCAATTGCGTCCAATCTGTGTACTCAAGATCGCCGGAGAGAATAAATCTCTCGAGCGTTACCGATGCGCCCGCCGTAAACACCCAAGGCGTTACAACGTCATACCCCACGCCGCCCGGATAATCGAACGGACCGTACGAGGAATTGCCGTTCACATCGGCGCTGTCAAAATAGCTCGTGGCAATGGTGCTGTATGATTCTTCCACGTCAAGATCGGTGGGGGTTTTGACGGTCGCGCCGAACCGGAATACGGGTGTTCTGTAAAACAAACCGAACTTGGCATTGAACCCGGAGAGATCACTGTAAATCAAATCCTCAACAACAAGCTGATCAAAATCGAACGGGAATGTCGTGTAGAGCTGGTGATTATCCTGCTCCTTGTATGTACGATCATACTCATAGCTGCCGGAAACATACGAGAGCGTCACACCCACGGACAGGTTCTCGGCAATGTCCACACCGGTCCCGAAAGACCAATTACCAAGTCCGCCGGATTCAAGAACAGTTCCAAGCTGGGTAACATTGTTGCGAATAGGACTGATGAATGTACCGGTGTTCGTGTCGATGTCGGCGAGTTTCAGCTCCTCGGCGATGGTGATTTCAGGAGGATAGCCCTGACCGTCGGGGGCCCACACCTGAATGATACTGCTCAGAGGATTGAAGCCGTTAAAGGAAAGGCCTGTGGTAAAGTCGCTTTGCCGATTGTAACCGAAGGCGAACGCAAGTGAACCGCGTCGTGTTTCAACCGGAAACACGAGGCCGATGGCATTCACTTTCGTGGCGTTGTTGGTGTAGGAAACCTCGTTCTCGAAGAAGGTGCTATTGTTGTTGAAGTTGATGTGGGAGAGACCGAAAGAGAACTCTCCGTGTTTTAACTGAACAAGTCCGGCGGGATTCCAATACAGCGCGCTGTAATCACTCGCAACTCCCGTAAAAGCATTTCCCATGCCGAGCGAACGGGCGCCCACGCCAAGGCCTGGAGTCGCAAAGCGAAGCGCGTCTTCCGGGAATTGGGCCAGAGTTTCCGATGACATCAAGAGCAATATTGTCAGCGCACAACTTACCCATCGCACTAATCTCATCAACTCTCCTTACCGTCGTCCGCCGCCACGTGCGCCACCACCGCCTCCGCCACTCGTTCCACCGCTGGGCGCTCCGCCGCGTGCACCCGAGCTCGCCGGAGGCGATGACGGAGCGGAATGCGCCGATGATCTCACCGAGGGCTGACTGCTGCTTCCGCGTGTCTGTTGCTCGGAACCGCTCTCCTTTGTCTTACCCGGTCGCCTTGGTTGCCTCACCTGCCCCGATGATTTGGAAGAACCGCTGCGTGTCGATCCCGTGGTTTTCTTCACGCCCTCTTTCCTTGCTCCATCCCCGCTTCGACTCGTCGTCGTGCGCGCCGCTGATGTTCTCGGTTTGGTCGCTTTCGTGGTTCGTGAATCAGATATGTTTTTCCGTCCGGTCGGGAGGTCAGTACTTGCAACGGCAACTCCTGTTGCAGCGCCGCCGCCTCTTGTAGGCTCAACTGTTCCTCCACGAACTCCTCCCACCGTACGGTGATCTCCGCTACCGCGTGTACTGCCGGTTCGACGCGTAACACCGTAACCGTCGTAGTATGAGTATGATGGATAGTAACAATAGTAGGGTGGATAATATCCACAATAAGGCGGGTAATAACCGCCCCAACCGCCATACCATCCACCGTAGCCCCACCAACTACCGTAGCCGTACCAGTAAGGATCATACCATCCAAAGCCCACTGAAACGGCCGGGTAGTATGAATCAAAATAGTATCTCTCACGGGGAAGTCCGTTCTCGTCAAAATACTCACCCGTGTCTCCTGTAGAGTCGTCAGAGACAGCTGAGGTCTCGGTTTCCTGATTCGCATACTCTTCCGAGAACATATCGTCACGCGTGGACGAAACCTGCGTGTAGCATCCGACAAGGGTGAACCCCGAGAGGAGAACAACCGGTCCCAGCATTGATATCATGGTCTTCATGTGAACCCCTTTCATCAAAAGAGCGGCTACCGTACCTGTATTTATTGACAATCCTAGTGCCACTTTGGTTTGACCGGTCTGGAAGAAAAATGGCCAAGCACGCAAAAAAGAGCGCAACCCGCCG
This sequence comes from uncultured Chitinophagales bacterium, assembly GCA_964550275.1. GTDB lineage: Bacteria > Bacteroidota > Ignavibacteria > UBA10030 > UBA6906 > CAZJYO01. The sequence continues at coordinate 1,966 of CAZJYO010000042.1, read as the reverse complement.
GGTTCATTAGGACTACCCCAGCGAGAATGTTGTTGGGATTAGTGTACAACAAACTGCTACCGTACATCTTTCAGAACACTATAACGCGTGAAAATACTCCAATCGAACCGTTCGATTCCCGGAATTGTCATTCTCGGCGTTTTTCAGCATATCCTTAATGTTAAACCCAAGCGTCAAACCGCTTCCCAATGCCCACCGAAACCCAAGGTTTAGATACCCCCTGCCCCGCCCAATGGCTTTCCCTTCGCTGTCGTTGAGCCCAAGATTATATTCCGTTACAATAGAGATGACCGATCCGATAGACTTTTCAACACCCACGAAGACGTTCAAATCCTCATCCCCGTCATCACGCTCAAGACTGTAGTTGATCCCGGCATGAAATCCGAGACTTCCAAGCAGTTCGTAGTTTCTGCTTGAGGCGGCAAAGAAACCGGGGGATTTTATTGCATAGCGATCAAGGGAGTCAATGAATCCGTCCCTTCCCTGTGAATCAAAGCCGAGGACGATCGCAGGCAAATCTTCATTCTCCTCAATCAATCTTACCTTTACGAGAACTCCGGGGACATTGTTCATTACCGGCTCATCCGAGCCGATCAGGTGTGACCCGCCGTAGGAGAGTCCAATGGTCAATCGCTCAAGAACGCCAATCGTCAGCCCGCCGAGAATTCCTCCCTGTTGATAGAACTCAAGATCAACGGCAAGATTTCCCTTGTCCATCATCCCAGCTGTTGGAATGTCGACAAGGTACCGTGGTTCCGCGGCCGCATCCATTCCGGCGGAACCTTGTCCGTGTGCCGGGAAAACGACAACGGCAAGCAAGGCACACAGCAAGCAGAGTGTTTTCAACGCATTCCTGATGTTTCCGATACAGGGAAAATATAAAGAAAGAACCGGGGGGATTCAAGAACTCCGGCAGCCATTACAGCAGGTCGTCTTCTCCGAAAACCTTATTCGGGGTTTTTGGACGATTCTCATCATCCTTACCGGGTTCACGCCTGGTTTCTGCTTGCGGCCTGCCTTCCCCCGTAACCACAAATCCTTCCGGGTTCTTCTTAATCTCCGAACCGCGCATGGGCCAGAAGGGAAAGATCTTCGCCTTACGAAACTCCTCCGTTTTATCCCGCGAAGATATTCCTGCAGAAGGAAAGTACTTCGGTACCATGGCACAAAAGCTTTCGCGGACGTCATTCTCGTCAATGGTCATGAGTGTCCGATCGCGCACGACAAACTCACCGTTCACCATAACATCGGAAACATCGGTGGAGGCAAGGTGTGTCATGAGCACGTGAGCGATTCCGTCTGCGTCCAACTTTTCTATGCCGGGAACTCCGAGGCGATCAAACGACATCATCGTCATATCAGCCCGCTTGCCCGGTTCGATCGACCCGGTGCTTGAGGATACACCTAGCGCTTGGGCTCCGTTGATGGTAGCCATGCGAATCACGTCCGTGGCGCGGAACCGCGGAAACCCGGACACCACAAGCGGCAATCGGTACATGAATTTCATCTCATCCATCATATCACATGTCCCCCAATCAGTGCCGATTGCCAGCAGGAGGTTCCGATCTATAAATTGCTTGAGTGCCGGATACCCGGTTTGCTTCACCGATGATGACAGCGGGGAAATAACGATGGATGAGCGCAACGATTCGGCCGCGACACAGTCTTCCCCGGCCAAATAATTGCCGTGAACAAATGTTGATTGCCGCTGAAGAAGGCGAAAGGTTTGAAGAAGTTCGAGCGGTTCTTTGAGAAAATTCCTACGAACGGGATCCGTGTCTTCGCGTTGTTCGGCAATGTGCGGCAGAATGGGGATCCCGAGATCGGTTGATTCACGTGCGAGATCCTGAAATCTATGAACCGTCCAGTCCGCCTCGTTTCCCAGTCCGATATACGCCCGCGGCCTGCCGGAACCCAGATCACGCATGGTACGCAGTTGATCCCATGTTTGAATCGCGACAACCGG
>CAZJYO010000041.1:10257-13833 GCA_964550275.1 uncultured Chitinophagales bacterium | reverse complement strand
GTCTTCGTCGGGGATCGTTGAAAGCAGGCCGCTGATTCGTTTTCCGTCTTCAAGTTTCTCGGCCCACCGCGCTCCCGCCCGTCCGTTCCAGAACCGCATCGCGGAAGGCGCGCACCAACCCGTGGTGTGAATACCGTTGGTGATGGAACCGATGGGAACCTTGTCTTCGGCAACGCCCGGATAGAGCGGTTGCCACATTTCACGACTTACCTTGCCGTTCAGCCAGCTGACCCCGTTTGCGGCGCGTGACATCTTGAGGGCGAGTACCGTAACACAGAAGGTTTCGTGCGGATCGCGCGGATGCACGCGTCCGAACTCCATGAACTGATCCATAGAGAGTCCCATTGAGGAAGCGAACGCGCTGAAATGCATATCCATTAACCCGCGGTCAAAGCGGTCGTGGCCGGCGGGAACGGGAGTGTGTGTGGTGAACACGCACCGCTGTTTAACACGCGCCTCACCCTGCTGAAGTGTTTTCTTTGCCGCCAACTCTTCGCGCAATAATTCCAGCGTCAGGAAAGCGGAGTGCCCTTCATTCATGTGATACACGGAGGGGGTGATTCCCGCGGCTCTCAGAAATCGCACGCCGCCGATGCCAAGAAGCATTTCCTGTCCGATGCGCGTATGCTGATCGCCGCCATAGACGTGCGCTGTGAGCATCCGAACCGTTTCATTATTCTGCGGAAGATTCGTATCGAGGAGATAGACACGAACCCTGCCGATCTGGACCATCCATGTTTGAAATTTTACCGTTGCCGTGCCGATTTCCACCGAACAGACAACGGCGTTTCCTTTCTTGTCCTTGACAAGAGTCAACGGCAATTTCGCCGGGTCATAGGAAGGGTAACGTTCCTGTTGCCAGCCGTCGGAAGAAATCTGTTGTTGAAAGTAACCTTGGTTGTAGAGAAGGCCAATGCCGATGAACGGCAGGCCGAGATCGCTGGCGGATTTTGTGTGATCGCCCGAAAGGATACCGAGCCCGCCGGAATAGATCCGGAGACTTTCATGTAATCCAAACTCAGCGCTGAAATAGGCGACGGGTTTATTTTTCAGCGAGGCAGCCGCGCGCTTTCCCCGCGTATTCTTTTCCGCCAGATACTTCCGAAAATCGGCGCAGACACCGGCGACGCGTTCGCGGAATTCCTGGTTCAATAACTTGCCGCGCAGTTCGGGACCCGAAATCCATTGCATCACTTCGACGGGGTTATGATTGCTGTGTTCCCAGAAGAAAGGGGAAAGCTCATGAAAAATCCGCTGGGCTTCCGGATGCCATGACCACCAGAGGTTATAGGCAAGATCATGGAGTTCGCCAATCAGCGCATCGATGTGTTTTTCTGAGTTACGTTTTGGGGGCACAAAATCTCCGACGTTGTTTTGTGTTCCAGCATTGTTCCACAAAAAACAAAACCCCGACCTTGGCCGTCGGGGCAAACAAGTTACATGTTGCAAGGCAAAGCTCGCGCATCAAGCTTCTTCCTCGGCCAGTTCAATGGACTTTTTCTTCGCCATGCGGCTCCGCTCGTTGTGGTCCAGGTAGCGCTTCCGCAAGCGGATGCTCTTGGGCGTTATCTCCACGAGTTCATCGTCCGCGATCCATTCGATTGCCTGCTCCAACGAAAGGATCCGCGCCGGTTCAAGTCGAACGGCTTCATCGGATCCGGATGCGCGCATGTTGGTGAGCTGTTTCGTTTTGCACACGTTCACCGTCATATCCTGATCGCGCGAGTTTTCCCCAACGATCATACCGCCGTACACTTTTGTTCCGGGTTCCAGGAAAAAGGTTGAGCGCTCCGACAATTTCCACATTCCATATGCGACCGCTTCGCCGGTTTCCAAAGCAACGAGAGCGCCCTTTGTCCGGTGCGACATCTCGCCCTTGAAGGGCTCGTAACCGTGGAAGTTGTGATGAAGAATTCCCGTTCCCTTTGTCTGGGTCATGAATTCAGATCGGAAGCCGATCAGTCCGCGCGCAGGGACGAAGAACTCGAGCCGCGTATTTCCCTGGTTGGAAATCATATTCTTCATTTCGCCCTTGCGCCGCCCGATATTCTCGATGACCACCCCCGAGAATTCCTCCGGCACATCAATAATAACATGCTCAATCGGTTCAGCGAGGACATCGTCAATTCTTTTGTAAATCACCTCAGGGCGGGAAACCTGGACTTCGTAGCCCTCTCTTCGCATGGTCTCGATGAGAATGGCAAGATGGAGTTCACCGCGTCCGCTCACGCGGAAGATATCGGGTGAATCGGTGAGTTCAATGCGAAGACTGACATTGGATCGAAGCTCTCTTGCCAACCGTTCACTGAGGTGACGTGTGGTGACGTATTTGCCCTCCAACCCGGCGAATGGCGAATTGTTCACCACAAAGTTCATGGAAAGCGTGGGCTCTTCGATGGATACAAACGGAAGGGGCGTCGGGTCTGCGGCATCGGCAATGGTCTCACCAATATCGACATCCTCCATGCCGGCGATGGCAATAATATCTCCCGCACTTGCTTCATTGGTTTCAACGCGCTTGAGGCCCTCGAAGGTGTAAATCTTGGTGACACGGGCGTCTTCGATATTGCCGTCGCGATGAATCACCTTCATGGGGGAACCCATGCGAATATTGCCGCGGTGAATTCGTCCAATCCCTAATCGCCCCAGGTAATCATTGTAGTCAATGGTTGTTACAAGCATCTGGAACGGAAGGGAAGAGTCGGCTTTCGGTGGAGGAACCTTGTTCACAATGGCTTCGAACAACGGTTCGAGCGAGGTTCCTTCGTCGCCGAGTTCCTTTTTGGCAATTCCCTGTTTTGCAATACAGTAGATGGTCGTAAAGTCGAGCTGTTGATCGTTCGCCCCAAGAGAGAGGAAGAGTTCGAACACATGATCAAGAACCTCATGAGCGCGGGCATCTTTCCTGTCTATCTTGTTGATAACCACAATCGGGGTCAGGTTGAGATCAAGGGATTTTTTGAGAACGAATTTCGTTCCGGGAAGAGGGCCTTCCGCGGCATCCACAAGCAGGAGAACACCATCAACCATCGTCAGGGTCCGTTCGACTTCCCCGCCAAAGTCCGAGTGACCGGGCGTATCAACGATATTGATCTTTGTCCCTTTGTAGTGAACGGCGGTGTTCTTTGCGAGGATGGTGATACCGCGTTCTTTCTCAAGGTCGTTGGAGTCCATTACCCGGGTAGCCACCTGCTGGTTCTGCCGGAACGTCCCGGTTTGTCTCAGCATATGGTCAACGAGGGTTGTTTTCCCATGGTCAACATGGGCAATGATAGCTATGTTTCTGATGTCGTTTCGCTGTTGCATGGATTGTCCGGTAAGAAAAAAAATGCCTCAAGCAAGAGCTGCCGGAGGCAGAGAAACACCCACAAATATACCTATTCCTAAAGAGAATTCCAATTACGGGATTGAGACGAATCGAGTTGTGAATGGGGAAAGGTAGTGCGCGGCACCAGGTACCGCGCACGTTTTCAAAATGATCCTAACCGAGAAGCTTTCCCAATCGAAGTTTGTTGAAAAGGCCTCCGGTCTGTTTTGGCTGCTCGGGCTGTTGATGCACCGGCTTATTCCCTTCAG
>CAZJYO010000041.1:0-10232 GCA_964550275.1 uncultured Chitinophagales bacterium | reverse complement strand
CCACAGAGCACGCTCGTGTGCCTGCCGCGCCTGCTCCTTCTGAATCTTAAGCGCTTCCATGCGCTTGAGTTCATCGTTCGACAAGTGTTTTTCGGGAATTTGACTCATGTCGCTTTTTCCCCCCTTCTGTTCATCTGTTGTTTTTGTGGCAAATGAGTTTATCGTTTTTCCGGGTTTATGCGATGACTCCCATGCCGGCAACACCACTTTCTCACATGATACAACGTACGGACTCACCGGATCCAACAGGTATGCCTTCATCAGCGAGTCAAATGCATTCTCGTATGACCCCTTTTCCAAAAAGTCTTCGGCAACGGTGGTAAGCTGTCGGATTCTGGCTTGAAGATCCTTTGAGGACAAACCTGTGTTTGGTTCGTTGCTCTTAAAACCTCCGTTGAACTCGGAACCGACGGTGACGGAAAGATAACGGGCTGACGACACATCGGCATCGGGGTTTATGCCGGCGTTCAAACCTCCGAACGAATCGCCATGGTCTTTCATCGAATGAAGCCGCTCTTGAATGGCCCAAATGTACGCGTTGTTGGGATCCAGAGTTCGAGCAAGATTCAGCTGGTCCTCAGCGAATGTGAACTTCCGCAAGGAAATGAATTTTTCCGCAGAGCGAATCAGTTGACTAACGCTATCGTCAAACCGCGGTCTGCTGGATGATTCTCTTTCATCGGGGGAAAGGTAGTCACTAAGCATTTGGACCTCCCAGTTATTCTTCTCTGGAATACGGTAGTGATTTTCTCGTTCTTTGTCAAGTCCCCGTAATAACTATTTATCCCAATAACTAACTTTGGCATTTTTGCTCCGAAAACGGCATTTTTGAAAGTCACCGGCTTTTTGGTTATCTAGAAACCCCAATCCGATGGCAAATCGTGCATAGACATCCCATTCTCGTTATTGGTGGCGGAGCCGCCGGTATCCTCGCCGCCATTCGGGCCAGCCAGCTAAGAGCCGGCGTGGTTTTACTTGAGAAAAACCTGAAGCTGGGAATCAAGATTCTTATTTCAGGCGGTGGGAAGTGCAATATTACCCACGATGGTGATATGCAAAGCATCGGCACATCATTCCTGGACCGAGAAGAACGGTTCTTGCGTCCCTCATTTCACAAGTATTCCAACGTGGATATCCTGCAATTGTTGAACGAGGGAGGCATTGAAACATTTTCGCGCCCGAATGGCCGGGTCTTTCCAAAATCAGGGCGCGCCGGTGACGTGCTCGATGTGTTGAAATCCGTTCTGATGAAGCATGATGTTGACGTCAGATGTGATTCCCCGGTTGAGCGGATCTTTCAAGAGAACGGAAGAATTGCAGGGGTTGTTGCTCGCGGGAAAGAGATCTCATCCGATCAGGTTATCCTTGCAACCGGCGGAATTTCCTATTCCAAAACCGGAACAACGGGCGATGGCTATGCATGGGCGAAGGAACTTGGACACACGATTGTTCCGTTACGCCCGGCGTTAGCTCCTATCAAGGTCGCACCATCGTTGCCGGCAGACTGGCGCGGGGTGCCGTTACGCGGCGGGCGGCTTTCCGTTTGGTCTGAAGGAAAGAAAATTTTCTCCTGGGACGACGATGTTCTGATTACGCACGAAGGTCTTTCCGGACCTGCCGCCCTTGAGGTGAGCAGAGTTGCTGCCGTTCGCATGGAAAAACAAGCCGTAAATTTGAAATTTGATTTTCTTCCTTCTATGGAAGAGACGGATGTTGATCATGCTGTTCTCGAGATGATTCGCCAGCATCCGGATCGACACGTGCAAACACACGCGGAACGCTGGCTTCCCAATCGCCTTGTTCGAGCGCTCCTGCAATCTGCCGGCATTGAGCCTGCGACCAGGGGATATGAGCTCCGGAAGGAGGGACGAAGAGCACTGATCACGTTGTTGAAATCGTGGCACCTCGGTCGCGTTGATGCGATTGATATTGATCGCGGTGAGGTTACGGCCGGCGGCGTGGATCTCTCGGAAGTTGACCCGAAGACGATGCGTTCTCGAAAGATTGCCGGTTTGTACATTTGCGGCGAGATTCTCGATATTGCCGGACCAGTCGGGGGGTATAATCTCCAGGCGGCGTTTTCAACCGGATATGTTGCCGGAGAAACAGCGGCTCTTGACTGGCTTGAACAGCAACCAAAGGTACCAACTCCAATGAAGGAATCTCATGGGCTCACTTAAAGGAAAAGTGGTGGTGATAACCGGCGCATCGTCAGGGATCGGTGCCGCACTGGCCAAGCTTGTTGCCCGCGATGGCGCAACAACTGTCCTGATCGCGCGGAGAGAAAAAAATCTGTCTGAACTCGCGGTGTCGATCAACGCGCACGGAGGGAAGGCCATTCCGCTGATTTGCGATGTCTCCCAAAGTGAACCCGCCACACAATTGGTACACGCCATCGCGGACAGGTTTGGAACCGTTGACGTTCTTGTCAACAACGCCGGCCGCGGCCACTTCGGTTCGGTGGAAGACACATCGGATGAAATAATTAAAAATATCTTTGCGGTGAATGTTTATTCACTCTGGCATACAATCCGCCCGATACTCCCGATGATGAAAGCGCGGGGAACAGGCCACATCATTAACGTGGCAAGCATGGCCGGCAAAGTGGGCTTTCCCTACAACAGCGCATACGTTGCCGCGAAACATGCTTGCGTCGGCTTTACGCACGCATTGCGGTCAGAACTGCTCGGCACAAATATCCACGCGACCGTGGTTTGTCCCGCAGGCGTTCTCACCGACTGGGCCGCGTCCACAGAGGGCGGTTCAATGATTTCGTTTTTTCAGGAATCCGGGCCTGCCATCAAACGGATTGCAAAAGAGCGCGGACTTCCCTTGCCGGAAATTGAGGGAGTGAAATCTGCCGGGGATATTGCAGATCAAATTCTTGACTGCATCTATCACCCGGTTCCGGAGGTGTACACGCACCGTGGGTCAAGAGAATTTGCCCTTCTGGCCGCAAGTGATCGCGCTCGCGCTGAACAGTATCAGCTCGCAGTGGTGCTTGGAGAACGCGAAGTCTATGACCGAATGAAAGGAACTGCACGATGAACCACGACAAGCTTATCGTCCCACCCGGAAAGACTGTCTCACTCAAGGATTTCGATCCGGGGTTTACCGATAGATTCAAAAACAAGGACGAGGCCCTTGGATATCTTGAGGAAGACCTTGCCCGCCTGTCTTCGCTGCAGGAAGTTCTGTATGCCCAGAATCGCTACGCGTTGCTCTTGATTTTTCAGGCGATGGATGCCGCGGGGAAGGACAGTGTCATCAAGCATGTAATGTCCGGTGTCAATCCACAGGGATGCCAAGTGTACAGTTTCAAATCACCGTCGGCGGAGGAGCTGGATCATGACTTTCTCTGGCGATGCTTGAGGTGTCTGCCGGAGAGAGGAAGGATAGGAATTTTCAATCGCTCGTATTACGAGGAAGTGCTTGTTGTTCGCGTCCATCCGGAATTCCTGCAAGCTCAGCATCTCCCCGCAATGGATGGCCGCGACATCTGGAAGGAACGGTTTGAGGATATCAATAGTGTTGAGCGATACTTAACGCGTAACGGTATCATCATTCTCAAATTCTTTCTCAATGTTTCGAAGAAAGAGCAGAAAGAAAGGTTTCTTGAACGGATCGAGGAGCCGGAGAAGCACTGGAAATTCTCTGCAAGAGATGTTGCCGAGCGGGAACACTGGAAGAAGTACATGGATGCGTATGAAGCAATGTTGAACCATACGAGCACCGAGTGGGCTCCCTGGTATGTCATTCCCGCCGACAAGAAATGGTTTACCCGGGCAGCGGTTGCCGACATTATCGCATCCCGACTTGAGAAACTCGACTTGCATTTTCCCGAATTGACCAAGATACAACGCGAAGAACTTGTCCGGGCGAAACAAATTCTGAAAAACGAATAGCCCCGTACAAAAAGAAAACCCCGATCGCCGACCGGGGTTTTTTTGATTTGGTTGAAGCCGTTGTTACTTCACGATCAGCATTTTTTTCACTTCTGTGAAAACATCCCGCCCGTTTTCCGCCCGTGCTTCGATTCTGTAGAAATACATTCCACTGCTGACGGTGTTGCCGGCGCTGTTGAGCCCCGACCACTCCACCGCGAAGCGTCCTGCCGGCAGTTCGCCGTTGACAAGCGTTGATACCTCCCGACCTTGAATGTCAAAGACTTTCAGGGTTACCCGGCTGTTCATTGGTAAGGCATAGGCAATCTGTGTTGAGGGATTAAAGGGATTGGGATAGTTCTGCGACAAGGAGTACGTCACCGGTGTGCCCTCACCTTCCACCACCTTTAACACAAGCGATGAACGCGGGTTCTGTGTTGTAGCAGTGACACCGCTGTTGATGGGATGAGCCGCGATCACGGAGCCGTTAAGATGCTCTTCGACGATAATACTCCTGCCCGTTCCTGATTTCAGGTCAACAGAAATGTGCAAAGGTGATTCCGTTCCCGATGTCAAAATCGGAAAGCTCACGTTTCTTGCTCCGGCCGGATACACCTCAAGTATCCTGTTGCTCGCGAAACGCACATCGAATACTCCACCAAGAGAAGGAGGAAGCTCGAATGCGGAAGCGTCAACCTGCCCGTTCTCCGGTCCGAACCACAATGTCTGACTTCTGCCGCTTCCGTTCGCAATAGTGATGGAACTGAATCCGGCTAGGTCCGGCAGACTTTCTTCCCGCGCTGGCGCGGGTCCGAGTGAAATCGAGCCCGGACCGCTAGCCTTTACCCAATAGCCGTGTCCCGGCTCCATGGAAGTAGCCACTTCGTACCCCGCACTTGAATAACCAAAGAACACTCCTTCGATGACGCCGCCCGATGGCGGGAGTACATTGTGGTCAATGGATCCGACAAGGTTCCAACCCGCGCTAACAGGCACCACAAGAGATGGTAACGGATTGCCCCAAACAAGCTGGTTGATTGCTGAAGGGAACTTCATCCAGTAACCACGACCCGGCTTGAGAGAATCACTTGTTTGGTATCCGCCGCCGGTGAACTCATACACGGTTCCGGTATGCGTCGGGAAAATGGATTGTCGCGTGTTGGCGGTTCGAATCAACGGCATGGACACGAGGTTCCAGCTTTCATCAATGGCGGCGTTGAGCGATGTAAGGTCCGGCCCGAATACATACGCGCTGTCAGCGCCCGGCCAATCGGTGAGCGGACTGAGCGTGGTGATGCCGTCGTTCGTTGTTCCCGTTCCGCCCAACGCGAAATCGTAGAAGTGGTAATTGCCGCCGATGTGGTCTTTCACGCCGGTCATTGCGCCGAGGTCTCCTCCCGAGAGGGTTCCGGGCAGAACAGTTCCATAACAGAACTCCGCAATGTTTGGTCCTTCATTCAGTCGAAGTTGGAAGTTGATTCTTGTCGTTGTTGTGCCCGGGTCATAATACGCTAGCATGTTTTTCCACTGAACGACGAAGACACGATCGGGTGCGTTGCCGAGGGTTGTGTAGGTTACTGATCCGCCGCCGTCAGTATTCAGGTCTTCGAACCACACACCGAGCGCTTTTGTCGGTCGCGCTGTTGAAAACAAACGCCCGTTCTCATTGCCGAGTCCGATTTGCGCCGAAGTAGCGAGTCCGCGTTCAGATCCAGCAGCTCCGGTTCCCAATTCAGCCCAGCCATTGGTGCTGATTTGCAGAGAATCATACGCATAGCCGTCAAAGGTAAATGCAAACGGCAACGCAACACGTGTTTGAACATCATCCCCCGAAGGACCGGCAGTTCCTCCGGTAATTTCCGTGTAGGGTGAGTGTGCAGTGATGACATTCAGCGATGCAATCGTGCCCGGAACAACGGCGATGAGCGTTCCCTGCAATGTGTCATTTCCGTCATTCTGGTCTGAAGCGGAACAGATTGCTTGAATGGTGTATGTTGCAGCGCTTGTTGGCGTGAACGATCCGTCAAAGGTGATGTTCCGCGTTTCACCAAGCGCGAGACCTGCAATGCGTTTGGTGTTCACATACACCGGCGACACTCCGTTCAGAATCCGGTAAGTAACGTCAAAGGAATCAGATTGCGTGATCGCGCCGACACTTTTGAAAGAAGCAGAGATCGGTGAAACCGTTGAGTTCACAAGAACCTCGGTGCCGCTTGTTGGCGAGATAAAGCTCAAGGCCCTGTTATCGAAGATGCCTGGTGACGTTAACTCGCGCTCATACACGCCGTTCCCAAAAGTAGCCGCGCGTAGATGCCGGTTTGGGTTAGATACTTGCAGATCAAGTACCATGGCCGGCGGCATTCCCGTATCAAACACCACCCAGCTTGCGCCGCCGTCCGTCGAACGGTACACGCCAAGGTCGGTGCCGACATAAATATGTGACGGAAGCAGCGGGTCAACAATGACGCACTGGGTTGGGATATCGGGGAGGTTTGCGGTGATGTCCGTCCAGGTTTGGCCGGCGTCTGTTGTCTTGAACACATGCGAAGCGCCGTATCCTGAGTAGGTGATGTACGCGAAGAGACTTGTATTCGGGTCGAAGGAAATATCGGTGGGATATCTGTTTGGCAGAGATCCTGTCACATTCGTCCACGAAGTGCCGCCGTTGGTCGTTCTAAACACCTGAAATAATGCGCCGACCGCGCTGCTTCCCGTTGCGGCGATAACTGTGTCGGCGTTTTTGTACGAAACGCCTATGCAAGAGATCGTTGTGCCGTTAAAGTTGACACCGCCATTGGTCGGCGACCAACCGGTTCCACCGTTGGTGGTCTTGTACACCACGCGCGCACCCGCGTAGAGCACATTCGGATTCGAGTAAGAGATCACGAACGGTGCGATAAAATTCGCATTAGCACTTCCTGTTGCAAGTCCGCTGGTGATGCCGAACCAACTGGCCCCGCCGTTGGTCGATTTCGACATCGCCAGGTACACATACTCCTCATACAGAATGTTCTCGTTTGTCGGATCGATCGCGCACCAACCGCCGTCGCCTCCGTACGTCTTGTTCCATGACAGTGTGCCTTCATACTTCAGCGTGCCGTTATCCTGCAGGCCCACAAGTGCTACATTGGAATTGGTTTCGGATGTTGCAAAACCGTTGTACACTTGAATCGTTGCATAACCGCCGTTGCGGCCGGCGAACGTTTCCCCGCCATCCGTTGACGCGAAAATTCCGCCGTCACATCCTATGTAAATCGTGTTGGGATTCGTTGGATCGAAAGTTATCGCATGGTGGTCGGCGTGAACATAGTTTGTCGGGCCCTCAGGTCCGCCGGCGGGAACGGTGCCATCGTACCCAAGGTACCAAAAAGCCTTCTGTGTAAGCGTCGAACCTCCGTTGGTGGATTTGTACACATCCAACCCTGCGGCCATCACGAAATTCTGGTTTGTCGGATGCACCGCGATGACGTTGTCGTACCAGCCCTGACTGCTGACATAGTTGGTTGTACTTTGGAGGGTCCAGCTGGCGCCGGCATCCGTTGTTCTGTAGAGTCCACGGAGTTGGCTGGTACTTCCATTCGCGACGCTTGCATAGACAACCTGCGGATTGCTCGGAGAAATCGTGAGGGAGGTTCTTCCGAAGTTGGTTGTGTCCAGAGAAGTGAGATGCGACCACGTTGCGCCGGCGTTGGTGGTTTTATACACGCCTTTTCCGGATGTTGAATTGCGTTGTCCGTAGCATGCGTAGAGAACCGTTGTATCGGCAGGATTGATCACAATATCCATTCCCATGAGGATGCCATGGATCAGCGACCAATTGGCCCCGGCATCATTGCTCTTGTACGATCCTTCGGTTGTCACTGCGTAGACGGTTGCCGGGTTAAGAGGATTCAATAAGACCTTTTGAACAGCGGTCAATTGCGGAAATGTCGAAATCAATCCCGTCAGGTTCCAGCTTGTTCCTCCGTCCGTGGATTTGAGCACGCCCATGCCGTATGTGGCGCGGGCGCCCGGAGTTCCGACTTGTCCCCGACCATACGCGCTTCCCACTTCTCCCGTACCGATGTACATAACGTTGGTGTTTGTCGGGTCAATGGCGACGGAGCTGACCGCGACTGTCGGATATCCCGTGTTGACGTAGGTCCAGGCACTTGCACCCACTCCAGCAGAAGTAGATTTCCATAGTCCGCCACTTGCCGCTCCGGCCCACAGAATATTTGGCGACGATGGATTTACAGCGACCGCAAGGGTTCTTCCGCCGACATTGTCCGGGCCCATTGAAGTCCATTGGGTTGTGTCAAGAACCTCCGTGGCGAAATCACGTTCGTGAGGCATCTGTCGGGAGTACTGTGCCGCACGCATGAAAGCACCTTGAGGGATTTTCTCGAAGGGTGCAGCGCGTTGCATGTACCAGTTTTCAAATGCCTCGTAGGGGCCGCCGAATTGGTTTTCTCCTTCTTCATAATCCGGCTCAAATGCGATGAAAAAATAGCTTCCGACAACGAGAGTGATTGCGCCGAGTATGGCAAGAATTCGTTTCGTCATGGTTAGGTCTTTCCAAGGGTGGGTCGCGACAGACAGAATCAGGAATAATATATTGAGAAACGCCGCGACGCGCAAGGCGTGTCTCGATAGTCATCGAACATTGCATAGTGGTCTCAACAAAACTGAGATACTACCTTGCGGTTGCCTTGACGGCAAAAACGCAAATCCGTAGGTTTACATGGGGAATCAATTTGTTATCCGTCGTGTTGGAAACCATTACACGACCGTCCTATAATGATGGGGATAAGAATGTTCACGCGACGAAGGTTTATCACAACACTGGGTGCAGGGATAGCTTCCACGCCGGTGTTGCTCGGTCAGGAGCGCTACTCACGGCGAAGCCGCTGGGAGTTGCTGGCCCATGCGGAGCCCCCGAAGCTCGCGGGTCACAAACCCGATCCTTCGAAGTGGGATGATGGAACACTCTCCGCGGCATGGATTGGTCATGCCACGGTCCTTATCAATTTCTTCGGCTTCAACATCATCACGGACCCCGTGTTTTCGGAACGCATCGGGTTGAACGTGATGAACTTCTTTACGCTCGGCCCGCGCCGACTTGTTACGCCGGCTCTCAACTTCGATGAACTTCCTCCCATCGATCTCATTCTTGTTTCACACGCTCACATGGACCATCTCGACACGCCCACGCTGCGCAAGTTCGACCGGAAGATTCCGATGGTCATCGCGAAAAACACCTTCGACGTTATTGAAGATATGGGTTTCGAGCAGATTTATGAACTCGATTGGAAGGACTGGACGAACATCGGCGATGTGAAGGTTGAAGCACTTCAGGTGAAGCATTTCGGCTGGCGTTATCCGTGGGAAAAAGATCGATCGAAGGGTTTTCAGGAAGGGCGAAGTTTTAACGCGTATCTTCTCACGCGAAATGGCCGCTCAATTCTGTTTGGTGGAGATACGGCATACCACGAAATGTTCAAGCCGTTGAAGGAACGCAACCTGCAGATCGATCTCGCGATCATGCCTATCGGCGCGTATGATCCCTGGATCCGCAATCACGCGAACCCCGAGCAGGCGGTGGAAATGGCGGACCACGCCGGCGCGCATCACATTCTCCCGATCCATTGGAGCACGTTTATCCAAAGCGATGAACCCACCAATGAACCCATTGCGCGTTTGAAACAAGCGTTGAACGCGCAGCCGGATCGCATCGTGCTTGACGAAGTCGGGAAGGAATGGTCTCTGGGGCGATCGCTTGGATAAGCGCGCTGTTCCTGCGAAGCGAAAAGCTGCTGACATCCATCCATCTGAAATTGCTGAACCAATTCTGGATGCACCACAGCGCGCTGAATACTTGCGGGGATGGGAGTTGTTTAATCGCGGAGAGTTCTGGCACGCTCACGAAGCATGGGAAAACGTCTGGAAGGAGCGTCCGGAGCCGGCGAGAATATTTTTCCAGGGCATCATTCAACTCGCCGCGGCGTATCATCTTATTCTGGTAAAGAAGCGTTACGGCGGGGCTGTCAACAATCTGGAGAAAGCGAAGGAGAAGTTGCGGTTGTTTCCGGTGGTGTTTCTTGGTGTTGACGTCAGGGGACTGCTTGAGGCAATAGACCATGCTTGCAATGAACTGCGCCGCATAGGTGTGAAAGGTGTTGCAGAGTTTGAGAACGGAGTTGTTGCAAAGGTTAGTGTGAATTTCTGAAACTGGCGTCGTTTTTGGCTGTATTGCTTTTGAGTTCACCAGACTTTAGCTTTCTGCCCAGAACCCACCGTCCAAAGAGGAGATTTCACTATGAACAAAGGATATGCGTTACTTTTACTTGCGCTGTTGTTCATCTCAAG
>CAZJYO010000040.1:0-13903 GCA_964550275.1 uncultured Chitinophagales bacterium | reverse complement strand
GATACGGTCCGCACCAGATTCTTGCGCGGCTTCAACGCGGCAACATCAACAACCTTGTGAAGGAAAAACCCAAGTATGCAATCTACCAGGCGATCACCGGCCACATTCCGCGCGTGCTGGGATTGACGCCATGGAATGAACATGATCCGCGCTTTGTTCGCGGCGCCAATGGCAGGCTTGAATATACCGGACATTTCGACGACGCGTCGGGGCTCTCGCCGCGCTTAAAAAAGTATCTCAACAAATGCCTCGTGTACCGGAACCTTCGCTTGCAAAGCGTCAATGATAGCGACGTTGACTTATTTATTGATCTCGTGGACGAGTGCAGGGTTACGTTTGAGCAACAGTACCCGGGAAGTGAATTCCATGTTATTTACTGGAACGAAGAAAATGATGCGATTGGAGACCGCGTGGTTGCTGAATTGAAAAGGCGTGGTGTGAGCGTTTATCTCATCGCCGAAGTAATTCCGGGTTTCAGTACAGAGAAGCATCTTATTCCGCAGGACAGACATCCAAATGCTCTTGCCAACGCGGCAATTGCAAAGTTTGTCGCCGAACACATTGTCCGATCGCCTGAGTAAAGCAAAGGATTCTGGCGGGAACAGTTCAGAAGTGCGGATAAATTCTTCGGCGTTGTTTACGGTGAGGCGGGAACACGTTCAAGCTTGCCTTTGACAAGCGCTGTCAATGCAAGAAAGAGGGCGAGTGCAATCAGCAACAGTGCGGCGAAAGCGTTCATCAGTTCAATAGAAAATCCGGTTGATGCTTTCAGATTGCCAACGGCGAGTTCTCCAAGTGACCAAATGGTAATGCTCAGCACAAAGATGAGTGGAAAGAGCGTGAACCAGATTCTCTTGCGTGAATGATACAGCCAAACGGTAATTGTCAACAGCGTCAGAGCTGCGAGCAACTGGTTGGACGCGCCGAACAACGTCCAGAACTTCACCCACATCCCCTCCCCTGCGAACGAAATGAGATACACCGGTAATGCAATCGTAATGAGTGTTCCTGCCAGCGACCCAACCCGTCCTTTCCAATGAAACAGTTCCTGCAGTATGTAACGCCCCAACCGCGTACAAACGTCCAGCGTGTCAAACACAAATGTCGAAAATGCCATCGCTCCGAACGTAATGGCGAACGGCAGGTTTTCTTTGCCGATAATCAACGTGAGAAATTGCCCGATGCCGTTCCCATAGATTGTTCCGGGTCGCAGGCCGCGGATTTCCTCCGGAACGGCGATCATGATCGTGACGAGCGCAATCAACGCGACGAATCCCTCCGCCAGCATGCCGCCGTAACCGACACTCTGCATATGCGATTCGCGATCGACCTGTTTTGAGGTTGTACCCGAACACACCAATCCGTGAAAACCGGAACAAGCACCGCAGGCGATGGTCACGAAAAGAAACGGGAACAGTGTTCCGGTCATTCCTCCCATATTCCAATCCAGAAACGGAGCGGCTTTCACTTCATACCCGCCGAAGAAGATTCCGACAACACCGAGTCCTAAAACAAGGTAGAGTATGAAACCGCCGAGATAGCCACGCGGCTGAAGAAGGGCCCACACCGGAACAAGCGACGCCACGGCACAATACGCAAGAATCCAGATTCCCCATGTCTTGGCATCGAATATCAACCACGTTGAGATCTCTGTTCCAAGCCAGGCGAGCGTGAGTGTTGCAGGCACAAAAATTACCGTCACCAGCCAGAGCGGGGGCTTGAGAAATCGCTGAACGATGCCAAGAATCACTGCGAGTACCAGGTACATCACCGCGGCTGCGGCAACCGCGCCGCCGGGATTGAAGGCAATCTGAACGCCCTGCAATTCCTCCGTGGCGCGCGTGAAGCTCGAGGCCGTAATTTCTGTGAACGCGACAATCACATACACCAGTGCAATCCAAATGAACGCCATCATCGCGATACCTGCGCGACGGCCCAAATGCTCGCGCGTAATATCGGCAATCGAGTTCGCGCCATGCCTCACCGAGGCAGTCAAACTGCTGAAATCATGCACGGCGCCGATAACCACGACACCGAGACCAATCCACATCAAGCATGGCACCCAACCCCACGTTTGACATGCAATAATGGGTCCCGCTATGGGTCCTGCGGCGGCAATTGCCGAGAAGTGCTGGGCAAAGAGATAGAATCGGCCAGTGGGAACAAAGTCGACGCCATCGTTGTGCTTGTGCGCAGGAGTGACATTGGCGTCATTGATGGAAAATTGACGGGCAACCCAACCGCCATACAGACGATACGCTACAACGAGGAGAACTCCGAAAACAAGGGCAAGAAGAGGAAGACTCATGAACAGCTAGAAGGCGTTCTTAATGTAGTTGATTTCGCGTGGAAGACCCGGATACATCGTAATGGCAACAACATCAAACCGGCATTCGCGATCCTTGATGTCATGCTCGACAAGATATCCGGTCGCAACACGCCTGATCTGCTGTTGTTTTTTCGGAGTGATGGCATACTCCGGCGGACCAAACTCGTCATTCTCCCTGCTTTTCACCTCGCAGAATACCAGCGTTTCGCCGTCAGCAGCAATAATGTCAATTTCGCCCCGACCATATCGGTAATTCATTTCCAGAAGCTTCATACCGAGTGACTCAAGATGGCGGAGAGCGATGATCTCTCCCTTGCTTCCCTTTTGCTTGGTTGTCGGAAAATCAGGTGAGCGCGTCAAAATCGAGTTCCAGTTGCATCTTCACTTCAAACGATCGGCGGTGGATTTCACACAGCCCGAATTGAGCAATAGCTTCACGGTGTTCTTTGGTTGCATACCCCTTGTTCGAGGCAAATCCATAGCCGCGATAGATTTCGTCAAAACCAAGCATCAACCGGTCCCGCGTTACTTTCGCAACGATGGACGCAGCAGCAATGGTAAAACTGCGGGCGTCCCCCGCAACAATGGTTGTGCATGGAATGTCACTTCCGGCGAAACGATTGCCGTCAACAAGCAAATGCGACGGCGTAATTCCTAACTGTCGAATCGCAATGTTCATTGCTTCAAAAGTCGCATTCAGAATATTGATCTCATCAATCCTGCGGTGATTCACGATCCCGATGCCAACCCCGGCCGCCGATGACATGATTTGATCATACAGTGCTTCACGAACTTCATGCGTCAACTGTTTTGAATCGGTGACTTCGGGAATAAAAAACTCCGTTGGAAAGATAACAGCCGCCGCAACAACGGGACCGGCAAGCGGGCCTCTTCCCGCTTCATCGATGCCCGCAACCGGAACAACGCCATTGCTCCAAAGCTCCCGCTCGTATTGAAGCATCGTCGCCCGCCGGACTTCCGGCTCGATAGTTTCAATGTTAGAACTCATTGAGCAATCCGAAATGGACCTTTCCCTGCGTAAATGAATCGCCTTCACCCAACGCGAAACTTACTCCCATGATTCCGAGCCCTGTTTCCAACTGGATACCCATGCCGTACCCGTATTTGAATTCATCGCTCTTTGAAGTTCCCCGCACAGCATCCTCGGGACGAAAGTAATATCCGGTATCAATGAATCCATAGAGAAACGACCTGCGCTCGAGGAGGAAGCGGTATTCCATATTGGACCACACGATACGCGTACCGATGAACTGGTTCTCACGATAACCGCGCAACGTGCGCGCTCCACCGAATTGAAACATCTGGCTCTCTTCCGGCTGATCGGTTTGTAAGTCCCTCCCGTGCAAACCCAGCGCAAGAACCTGTCGGGTAAGCGTTGAGAGAAAGAAATCCACGTCGATGGTAATTCTTTGAACCGTTGTACGGTCTTTCACTTGCGATACGTACAACGGCGGAATGTCCGTAATGCTCTTTCGGCCGTACTGATAATCCGTCCGGTATCTGACTCCTGATGTAGGATTCGCGTAATCGTTTCGCGTGTCATATTGAAGTTCCACGCCGTACGAAACAGTGGAGCTCTTGAAAACCGTGCTGAAGGTCGTGTCCGAGGGAATAACATTTTCACCCGAGAACAATCCGGCAACCGTGAGCTCTTCCGTGAGCATCAGTTCGCCACGCAAGTCGTATGCACGTCGCACGTATGTCGTATCCTGTTTTCGCTGAATGAATCCTCCGCCAAGATTCACCGGGGCTCCACCCAACCAGGGCTCAAGATAGCGCAGACCGAGTTCCTGGGAAAAACGATCTTCGCGTTGCCAGCGAAAGCTGAACTTCCTTCCGGTTCCAAACAGGTTGCGCATGGAGATGGAAACAAGTCCCGTGACAAATCCGGATTCTCCTTCTGTAACTGCCGGAACATATCCGAGGACACCATCAAAAGTGTTGGTGTTCCCTTCCCGTACTTTGATGAGCAAGCCCGCTTTGTCGTTCCGCATATACAACTCGGGCTCCGAGACATCCGAAAAGATATTGAGGCGCAGAAGACGCGGCTTGATCGCATCCACTTTGGCAGGATTGAACAGCTCTCCGGTTGCCAGCCGTGTTTCGCGGACAATCACGGATGCAGAAGTCTCCGTGTTGCCTTCGACGCGAATCTCATCAATGGAGACAGGGCGGCCTTCATGTATTTTCAGGACGATATCGATGTGTTTTTCTTCCGCTCCCGTTCCCGGAAGGATGCGTTCAACCCGGCACTCGGCAAACGGAAAACCCGCACGTTCGTACCTGCTCAAGATTTCGTCAATGTCGTGCTCAAGC
This sequence comes from uncultured Chitinophagales bacterium, assembly GCA_964550275.1. Classification (GTDB taxonomy): domain Bacteria; phylum Bacteroidota; class Ignavibacteria; order UBA10030; family UBA6906; genus CAZJYO01. Next base: position 9,237 of record CAZJYO010000040.1, on the reverse strand, counting down.
CCGGAGCTGTTCAAGAGATTTCCCGGCCTCGTTACGAAACCGGAAAGGAGCTCTTCCTCCGAAAACCTTGTCACACCCTGAATCGTCAGCGTTCCGATCGTCGCCCGTACGCCTTCAGCAATTTCAACCGAAATGCTGACTGTTGAGCTGTCGGCATTTTCAAATGATTGCGTACATACAACAGATGCGTCGTAATAGCCATCGATAATGTATTGCTGGAGAATCTTCTGCCTGTCATTTTCCAGAATCACGGCCGAAAACCGGAGCCCTTCTTTCGAAGAGCACCAGCCGAGGATTTCTCGTTGAGAAAATGCCTCGTTGCCGTTCACAGTGATTGCGCGAATGACGGGTGACGCGCTGAAAGAACTGCCACCCAGCATGAACAACAGAGAGAACAGCGTGAAAACTTTACAGCGGGGAAGCATGTGGTAAATAGAGAATTTGAGAAGAGAAAGGCAACAGCAAGAATGTACGGACAACCTTGCCGAGCCGTTGTGTCGTGATTTGTCATTTGCGGTCAATTTTTCGTAGGGGTTTGATTCGTCAAACCACCACCGCCCCCAAGATCTGACCTCTCAGCCATCGGGGCACTCGCGCACCATTTCGTAATGGAATCTGAAGCGGTTTTCGGTCACCAATTGGTTGGTGGCCGCCGAGGACAGGAGATCGTTTGAATCTCGTAGGGGCGCCTCGCGAAGCGCCCTACGCCTCATCATTGATGATAACAATCCATGTACGGTGGCTGTCACGAATTATTTCGTGACGAACATGATTAGTTGGTGAGCGCCGAGGAAAGACAACCCCTCATATACTTATCTAAAAGGTCAGGAGCCCGATCTGATCATCGTTCGGTGCTTCGAGATTCTGATGGTACGCTGATTTCCGGAGTCGAAGTCACGGGAGCCAGAACCGGAGCTGGAGGAACCGTTGGCTTGAGCACCAGCTTCCCATTCGCACTTACCTTCACCCAATAGCCAGTACCAGGCTTGAGGGTGTCACGTACGGCATAACCCGACGCAGAATACCCGAAGAATGGAGATTGAATGGTTGTTCCGAGTGCAAGAATTGATGAAACGGGGACAGCTTCTGAAATCGATCCGATGAGGTTCCAGTTTGCGCTAACGTCAACAGTATCACGGTCCAGTGGCAGACCTGTAATACCGACATTCACAGCGGATGGAAACTTCAACCAATATCCCGGCGTGTTTGAAAGCGTATCATGTCCCTGGTAACCGCCCGCAGATTGATAACTAAACGCTTGAGTAGTGGATGATGGAAATACAGAACTTGTCATATAGTCAAAAGGAATAACCGGCACGGAAACAATGTTCCAGCTGGATTCGACAGGAATGTTCAGCGAAACATAGGGAGAAAGAACATAGAGCGAAACGGGAACAATAGCCGGGCTCGCCAAAGGATCATTTGTCGTGATTTCGATATCAGCCAGTTGAGTTGTTCCGATGGTATCGGTTGCTTTGGTCTTGACCGTGAGGTTCTGGGATCCGCCCGCGGAAATGGAGCCGCTGGCTGGTGAAACAGTCAACCATGGCGATGCCGGAACGATTTGTCTGCTCCACGTGAGAGCGGCCGATCCGGAATTGCTGATTTGGAGAATCGTGGTTGTGCTATCCCACATCTCCACAGAAACGCCGATCGAATCCGGAGATGAAGCGAAGAGTGCGTTGGATATCAACGGCGATTCCCAAACACCGCGTCCGTATGTTGCTGCGCGGATCTTAGACGCGGAATATTGAATTTCCAGCTCGGTGACAACAACATTGGGAAGTCCGGTATTGAAATCCTGCCATCCTCCCGAATTCAAGTCCGTGTAATACGCGCCGATATCCGTTCCGATATACAACCGATCAGGCGAACCGTTTTGGTACACCACCGTATTCGCCGGAACATTCGGCAAGGAACCTGAGATGTTCGTCCAGCTTGTTCCGCCGTTTGTGGACTTCCAGATTTTCGCGCCAGCGGAATAACCGGACGCAGTGATCCAAAGGGTGGTGGGATTCGCCGGATGAACGCAGATAGAGGTGATGGTGCTGGTGGTTGGGGAACTCACTGCCGCCCAAGCACTTCCGCCATCAGTGGTTTTGCGCAACACGTTCCCGTTCGCCAGGTAGATATAGTTTGCATTTGAAGGGGCAATGACCAGAACATCCAACGTCCCGCTGCCGGTGGAACCTCCGATGTTTGTCCAAGCGCCGCCGGAATTCGTGGTCTTCCATACATTTGCATAGCCGGCAAAGATTGTTGTCGGCGTTGTGGGATGAAGCGCGAACGGCGTAATCCACGCGCCCGATTCAGTCACAGGATTGCTGATAACCGAGAAGGAAGAGCCGCCGTTCTGCGAACGAAAGATGTCGCCATAGTACAGCGTGCCGTACATGATATTCGCGTTTGTTTGGTCAATCGCGCATTCCATTCCGTCGCCGCCAATGGCGTCAATCCAGCCGCCACCCGATTGACGAACTTTTGTTCCATTGTCTTGCGCGCCGGCGAGAAGAACATTCGCGTTCGTTGCCGAGTTTGCGAACCGGTAAAATTGCGTCGTCTTGAGTCCCGTTCCGAGCCAGGACCAACTGGAACCATTGTCTGTGGTCCGATAGATTCCGCCGTCGTTTCCGGCATACAGTGTTCCTGTACCGAGCACAAAATAGAGATCATGCTGGTCTGCATGAACTGCAGGCACGCCCGTTCCGCTGTACCACATGCTGATAATACTCCAGGAGAATCCTCCGTCATCCGAACGCCAGTTGTTTATGCCGCCGATAAACACTTGTTCGGGATTCGTCTGAGAAACAGCGATAGCGAGATCATAGGAACCCTGTCCGCCGGATGAAGAACCGTCGACCTCGTATCCAAGAATATTCGGCGTCGATGACATTTCCATCCACGACAAACCGCTGTCTGTCGATTTGTAAATGCCCCGATATCCGCCCCCGCTTGATGCAGCAACAAGTGCGTACACATAGGCCGGGTTTGCGGGAGTAACTCCCAAAGCAATTCTCCCTGCGCCCGAAGTACCGAGAGAAATAGTTGTCCACGTATCACCGGCATTCGTTGACCGCCGGTACACACCTGCATTTGTTCCGGCATAGACGATCGAAGGATCGCCGGGTTTGAATTCCATGTCTTTGTGCGTGCTGGCATTGGTTTGTACCCAAGTCGTTCCGGCGTCTGTTGTTTTGTGGATGCCGCTCCCTGCCGCAATAAGGATATTCGGATTTGATGGATGAATGAGCAGTCGGTTGATGCGCCTCGCCAGGGATGTTGCCCAGTTTAGCCCTGTGGTGTTCCACGTTGCGCCGCCATCCGTTGATTTCAAAACGCCAACGCTATAGGTATCTCCCCCGTCTCCATCACCCGTGGCAAGATACATGATGTTTGCATCGGTCGGGTCAAAGACAACATCGGTAACACCGAGTGTCGGCAGTTCGTCCGTATTGGTTGACCACGTTGAACCGCCGTTTGTGGATTTCCAAAGTCCTCCCCCCGGTGCTCCGATATAGACAATGTTCGCGTCCAAAGGATGCACACGCACAACGTTGACGCGGCCGAGACCCGAATATCCGCCCGATGACGTTGAGGGCCCGAGTTCCGTCCAGGTTCCGGTGACAGCGTTGTTGACGCCGCGCGTTGCTTTCGTTCGTTTGTATTCATCATACAACTGCATCGGATTGGGAAACTCTCCCGAAGGAGCGACGCGTTGTTCCCAAAACCATTCCCAACGCTTGAACACCTTCCAACCGGTCCCCTTTTGCTTGTGATCCTTGCCTTCCCAGTATTCATTGAATTCACGTTGGATATCATAAAAGTTGCGGCCTTCCTCTTCACGTCCGGCCAGCCAGGGCTGGGCAAACACATCGGGAACGCAGAAAATAACAGCCACAAGAAACGCCATGCCGGCGTACAGTCTCATCTTCATCGGATCAAACCAATAATTCATCAAACGGGGATCTGAAAAAAGTTACTTCGATTGACGGAGAGACGCAATTCAAGAGCAGAGAACCGCAGGCGGTTTTAGTTTCTCGGTCTCTGCCATACTTCCCAAATCGGCGTCGCAAGGCGATAGTCTCCAAAACCGGTTTGGTCCACGAACACGAACTGGTGATTCAAGTCGTAGTACGACCAGACTTCGTAGGGCTTGGAATCAATGTCAAAGGGATGACGATCAACATTGTTAGGAGCGCCGAAGATAATATACACCATCCCCATGTCCGTACGCCAGCCCTCGATGTAATGTCCGAAATGCTTGTTCGCGTATTCCACCTTCCCGTAATATTCTTCCATCTTTTCGTTGCGCGGCGTATTCGGATTCAGGTCTTTCGACTTCCAGAACTCGATAAACCTCTTTTGTTTCTCTTCCTGCGTCTCCGCCTCTTTGATATGGTCAAATTCCTTTTCGGTGGCAAGATATTGAAGTTGATCGACGGCAAGGTTCAAGTCCGTCAACGCGCGCGGCATGCCTTTCCAGCGGACCATGAATGCTTTCGCGTTCGCCCCGATCCACCTGCCCGCCCGGTTGTATGCCCGGACTTCAACAACATAGTTTCCGAGAGGAAGTTTCGTGTGATCGATCTTCATGAACACCCGGGTCTTTCCCCTCCCGATGAATTGTGTGACTTCGGTCGATTCTTTCGGCTCCAGCTTTTCCGTCATCACCGTTGCTTTGAAGAGAATCGAATCTTCATCGCTGGTATTGTATGCCTCGAAGAAAATATGGAATGCGTCGGGAATATCGCCGACATTGGGAGAGACGTTGGGAACGATGGTTTTCCGCTCGGCCGTCAACGTCAACTTCCGGACAAGCATGACATCACTGAGGGTAAACGACGACTGCGCAAAATCCGTGACATGGATCTTTCGGGTCAGCCGTTGGGATGCATCGCGTTCCCTGTCGCGTACAATTGTCACAAGGGTGTATTGTCCGGCTGAAACCGGGAAGGAACGTTGACTGAGACTGAATGCCTCCGAAGAAACCGATTCATTGAAATCGACCGTGGAAATATTCTCCGTCCAGGATTTTTCCAAAGCAAGCTGGTCGGCGGAATCTTTGAGAATGACCGTCACTTCATACGAGGCCTTGTATTGATCGCCTTCTTTGGCAAAGGAAAGCCGGTCATAACCGATGAGAAGATAGATGTCAAGACGCGTGAGGGGCGAGTTTACTGCGGCAAAGCAGATCGGATCAACAGAGAACGGTGTTGTATCGTCAATCGTGGGGTTGACCGCCGTTTCAACCTGTGCGGACGAAGGCATCGCCGCGAGGAAAACGAACACGGAAGCAAGGATGCTTCTTACCATGATCGGTTTCCCGCACGGGGGGCGCTAATGAAAGCGTACTTCGACAACCGCACTGTGTGTTCCATAGAGGTCATATTCCGTCGCATCGTCAATCTCAACATCACACATCTGTCCCGTTTTCAGGTGAACCGGACTGGCCACATACACTTCGTTATCGATTTCCGGCGCGTCAGCACGCGTACGCCCGATGTATTGATCGCCTTCCATCCGGTCAATGATGACGCGCTGTGTTGTGCCCACAAGCTCCTGATTTTTTTCCTCCGCAATCTTCTGCTGGGCTTCCATAATGGCATTCAGCCGGCGGGTCTTCTCTTCTTGTGGAACCGGATCGCCGAGCGGAAACGCCGTTGTGCCATCTTCCAATGAATACGTGAATACGCCGAGCCGGTCGAAGCGCGTTTCGTTGACAAAATCCAGTAACTCCTGAAATTCCTGTTCTCCTTCAGCCGGATAACCGACAATCAACGTAGTACGAAGCGCGATCCCCGGGACACGCTCCCGGATTGTGCGGATGAGTTCAGTTGTTGCACGCCTTGAAATGCCGCGTCTCATGGATTTAAGAACAGGATCAGCCACGTGCTGGACAGGCATGTCCAAATACTTGCAGATGTTCGGGTGACGGGCAATCACATCCAATACTTCCAACGGAAACTTTGCCGGGTACGCATACATCAGGCGAACCCATTCAATTCCATCAATATCGGCAACACGTTGCAGCAATTCCGGCAACCGGCGTTGACCCGCGATATCCAACCCGTAGTACGTTGTATCCTGTCCGATCACCACCAATTCCTTAACGCCCTTCGCGGCCAAACCACGCGCTTCACTCACGATATCATCCATGCTTCTGCTGACATGCTTACCGCGCATGATGGGGATGGCGCAAAACGAGCACGGGTTATCGCAACCCTCGGAGATTTTCAGATATGCGACATGTCCCGGAGTTGTCAACGCCCGTTCCCCGAGCAATTCCTCTTTCAGATTTGCCCCAACGGCCTCAAGCACGGCGCCCATCTGGTTCGATCCGAAGAATCCGTCCACTTCTGGAATTTCCGTCGCAAGTTCCTTGCCGTAGCGTTCGGTCAAACAGCCCATGGCATACACTTTCTTCAGTTGACCACCGGACTTTCGCTGAACCTGCGCAAGAATCATGTCGATGGACTCTTGCTTGGCCGCCTCGATAAAACCGCATGTATTGATGACCGCAATATCCGCTTCATCAATAGTCGGAGTTATTTCCACGTTGCTGAGTTGAAGTTGCGCCATCAGCTTTTCAGAGTCCACCACGTTCTTGGCGCATCCCATCGTGATGATATGAACTTTTTGTTTTGAACCTTCAGCCACATTGCACCTATTTCATTCCGAGGACAACACATTGCAGATAGAGAAACAATACAGGAGAAACCAACAACAAACTGTCAAACCGGTCCAGCACGCCGCCGTGACCGGGAATGATTGCCGACGAATCCTTGACATTGCTATCGCGCTTGAAAAGCGATTCCACCATATCGCCTACTTGTCCAACACTTCCCACGATGACGCCGCAAACGATCGCCGACCACATCGACATGAAGGGCAGAAATAGAATCTTCCCGAGAACAAAACCGGCAACCGCGGCAAGAAATCCGCCTACGGCTCCCTCACGCGTTTTTCCCGGACTCACGCGAGGAAAGAGCTTGTTCCTTCCCAGTCCCAATCCGACAAAATACGCCGCCGAGTCGCACAACCAAACTGAGGCAAACATCACAAGCACCGTAGAGCCGCCCCAGCCGTACACGATCTCGGCAGACTCGCCCGGAAACATCTGCGAAGTGAACATCTCCCTTATACCGATCAGCGTGCCGAAGAACAGGGAGACATAGCATATTCCAAGGAGTGTCGTCCCCGCATTAAGCGATGGTGAAGGTCTGTTTCTGAACAACTCGGTGACAAGGATCAGGACAACGAAAAAGATGAACACATACATGAACATATTTTGTGATAACGAGACGCCCAGTCCGGCAAACATCTCCTCAGCAACCGGCCTCATCCTGCGAAAGAATATCCCGTTCACACACAAACCCATGATCAAACCCGTCGCCAACTGCGGTAGAGCTCCGCGGTGCCGCGCAAGCATATAGAATTCATGGAGTCCGAGCGCGGACAGCAACGCTATCAATCCAAAAAAAAACCACCCTCCCGTTATGGTCAGCAAGAGGATGAGAGGAATGCTGACGACGGCTACTAGGGAACGGATTGCGAGGTTGCTCAAGCTCAGTCCGGACTCAGAGAACGGAATCTTCGGGAGAACTTTCGAGAGAGCGGATGAAGCGTCGTGCTTCCTCCAACGACTCCCGTGGAACCATCACTTCCGTCTGGGCAAGATCTCCGACGGTTGTCACATACGTATGGTCCTTCTGTGAAAGCACCATGGCGGAAATTCCGGCGCCCTCAAGATTCGCCTTGATCATTTCGGCTTCATAATCCGTACTGGTGGTGCAAGCCGCAACCCAGTTGAACGCCGTTTTCACCCGTTCATCCTTCTCACAAAAAAATCTCCCCGTTTTCATCACGGCGCATTCTTCACACAGTGTCTTTTTGCAGACAACACATGCGCCAATCGCCTCTTGTGCATGATGTGTATCGCAATGGACAGGTGTGTCACGTTCCAATGTCCACGGCAGGATAACACCGCAATGTTTGCAGAACAGGTCATCAGGCGAGACAAGTTCATTACACAGATCGCATGTGAAACGGTCACCCGGGGCAAGGGGGCTTTGGCAATCTGGGCAGGATGTAATCCCCGGAGTGTATTCATAGCCGCATTCTCTGCAGTAGGGCATCTTCAGTCTCCTTCCGGCGAGTTCGTCACTGGGGCTGTTACACGGATAAAATAGTGAGTTGCCACAAGAAAAACCACCCCGAAAAGACCAAAGTTCAGCACAAGATCAGCCGTCGAAACGTTGCCCCCCGGCGCCACCACAACAAAATCTTCATCCAACTGCATATAGATGGCCACACAGGCAACAAAATTATTGAAGAAGTGGGCGGACACTGCCACGGTAAGATTGGAGGAACGGTACACAAGAAATCCGAAGAAGGAGCCGAGGGCAACGAGGGGAATCAGCGTAAAGGGATTGATGTGATACGCGCCGAAAATGAATCCGGCCAAGAGCGCGCCTTTCAATCCGGGCGTTGCCTCTTCAAAAGCATGCTGGATCAATCCGCGAAAGAACAACTCCTCGCAAATCGCCGGTGTGAGCGCAACGACGAGCACAACCACGAGAAATTCCGCGGGAGAGTTCGCCGTGACGAGAATCTTGTACGTCTCCTCCAACAGCTTCTTGAACATATCCACATATTGGGCGATCGCGTCGGGAACGGGGATTGCCTCCTGCACCAGCATATATGACTGAAGAAGTTGTTGCAGCGCGAACACGGCGATGACGCTGAGAACGACTTCCTTGTAATCAGGAATCCTGAGCTGGAAGAAATTTTTCACGCCGGGATATCTCAGCCGCGCAAGAACAACCGTAGGCACAAGGATGAACAGAATCTGACTGACAAGCGTGGCCCACCGAAACCCGCTGACGTTCTCCGCGCTGATTTCCCCCTGAAACGCGATCAGGGTTAGCAAACCTCCGACAACCTGATACAAAACAAAGATGAATGCGAGGGCGAATATCGCAAAGGGAACGGGGGGAATGCGCTGCAGCAGAGGAAGCACGGGTGCCGGTGTTTCGGCAGGCGCACGCTCTTCCGACATGCCGGGAACTTGATCTGTCATGCGGTTCTCATCGTCCCTGGATTCTTGATGGCAACGGACCTGCGAGCCCGCTGAACGATTTCAATTCTGTATCAATGGATCCGATCACAACTTTCGTGTTCACTCTGACGGGAATTTTGCGCTCATCGTCGCTCAACCAAATAACAAGCCGGCCTTCA